>JBDNIR010000052.1:0-4087 GCA_041688195.1 Marinobacter sp. | reverse complement strand
TTGTCGCTTTCTTATCCTGAGGCCAGCTCCGTGGCGCCAGCGTCCGAGCCGGCGATCCAATTAGTTATCCCTTAAGCGTTGCTTCCCTGTCGTCCCTGCTTCCCCTCTCATCCTGTGAGGGTACATCCAATGCTTCGTCCACTTCCTTGTCATCCCTGACACCGCCACTATAGCAATCTCTCCATAACAATCGTGTGACATGCGCATTAACGGGAATTCATGGATTTTTAGGCTAATATAAAAATACTTTTAAAACAATATGTTGGATTATTTATCGAAGATGGTCGTGGTTCTGCGCCCGGGAAGTTCGAGAATTCTCCTACAGTCCATGTAGGAAATATCGCACACTAAAATGGGCGAATATCGCTAATCCGTGAAATTGGCCATAACAAGATTTCGAAATAATCCATGCCAGAGTGCTATGCCGACGACAATGCCCGTGCCGTCTGCGACCACGTCCAGTAGTGAGAATTCGCGGTAAGGGAGAAAACTTTGTACGACCTCGATAAGCAGGCCGAACAGCAATAGCGGTGGCGCGACGTAGAGAAGGCGCGCTCTGGGCCAGGCCAGCAAGGCCAGCAGCGTCAATTCCAGAAACGCAATGAAGTGGTTGATCTTGTCACTTGCCGACGCCGGTACCGGGTAGGTTTCGCTCGTGGTGGCCAGATACAGCACCGCAATAACGGAAACCAACAGAACCAACTGCCACAATGGTTGGCAAGACAACAGTGTAATGATCCGATTTTTCATGGCCATGGAAGACTTCCGGCTGCCGTAAACGTCGCGACATGGTATGCTCTGCGCCCCATTATTACCATTAACCAACCGCAAAGTAGAGGTCAGGTCGTCATGGTAAAGGGCAATTTTTTCAGAGGCTTGGGGTATCTTGGGGAAGGTTTTCACCTGATCCGACAGCCCGGTCTGCGTTTGTTCGTGATGATTCCGTTGGTGCTTAATATCCTGCTGTTCGGTGCGCTGTTCTATCTGCTCGCCGAATTCTTCAGTGTCCTGATTGCCTCCGCCATGGGTATGTTGCCGGATTGGGCCTGGCTGCAGAGCCTTGACTGGTTATTCTGGATTCTTTACGGCGCTGTTATTCTGCTAATGCTTGCCTATGGCTTTGTTATCCTCGCCAATCTCATTGGGTCTCCTTTTTATGGTTATCTATCAGAGCTGACAGAAAAACACCTGACCGGCCAGGAAGTCAGCACGGACGGAGGATGGGGGCAAATAGTCCGGGATGTTCCCCGTGCGCTTTGGCGTGAAGTTCAGAAAATTGCGTATTACCTGCCGAGAGCGTTGGGGCTGTTTATTCTCGGTCTGATCCCGGTGGTGAATCTGGTTGCGGCGGTCCTGTGGTTCGCCTTCAATTGCTGGATGATGGCGCTGCAATATGTCGACTACCCCGCAGACAATCACAGTGTCAGTTTCAAGGGCCTCAAACACAACCTGCAAGGCACGCGGTTAACTGCCCTTGGCTTTGGTCTTCCGGTCGCCCTTGGGGCCATGGTGCCGGTACTGAATCTTTTTGTGGTCCCGGCTGCGGTCTGCGGTGCGACGGCCTATTGGGTGCGCGAAACGTCCGGTCAGCCCGCGCTCAAGTAATATGACGTTTTATTTTGTTTAACACCTGTCTGGAGGTTTTTTGGACAACACAGATTTTGTAATTGGCCAGCGCTGGGTAAGTCACAGCGATGCCGGCCTTGGTCTGGGCATTGTCACCGATGTGTCTGGTCGTCGGGTGACCCTGGACTTTCCCGCCATCGACGAAGAGCGCACTTACGCCATCGATAGTGCGCCGCTGGCACGGGTTCGTTACCAACCGGGTGAGGCTATTGAAACCTTCGAAGGGGAGCGCCTCACAGTTAGAGCAGTCGAGGAGGTGGCTGGTGTACTGATGTATCACGGTGCCGATGCGGAGGCCGAACTGCGGGTGATTTCCGAGGTCAGGCTCAATAGTTATGTGCATTTCACCGAACCCCATCAGCGCCTGTTTGCCGGGCAGTTTGATCGTAGTGGCGCGTTTCGTCTGAGGTTGGCTACAGTGCAGCATCAGGACCGCTTACGTGCCTCGCCGGTTCAGGGCCTGATTGGCGCCCGCACTCAACATTTACCGCATCAGGTTTACATTGCTCACGAAGTTGCCCGCCGCCACGCGCCCCGAGTATTGCTGGCCGATGAAGTCGGCTTGGGTAAAACCATTGAGGCGGGCCTGATCCTGCATTATCAGCTCCATACCGAGCGGGCGCGCAGAGTGTTGATTGTGGTGCCGGACTCTCTGGTACATCAGTGGCTGGTAGAGATGCTGCGCCGCTTCAACCTGCGGTTTTCCATTGTGGATGAGTCCCGCTATGAAGCGATTCCGGAACCGGACGATCTGCTGGACGACGATGACGCGGACCTCGACAGCAACCCGTTTGAGACTGAGCAGTTGGTGCTCTGTAGCCTCAGTTTCCTGACCGGTTACCCGGGAGCTAAAGCGGATGCGGTGGCCGCAGGGTGGGACCTGATGGTGGTTGATGAGGCCCACCACCTGACCTGGACGCCGGAAGCTGCCAGCCTCGAATATGAAACTATTGAGACACTGGCGACGAAAGCCCGGGGCTTGTTGCTGTTAACCGCAACACCTGAACAGGTGGGCGTGGCCAGCCACTTCGCCCGTCTGCGCCTGCTGGACCCGGCCCGTTTCCATGATCTGTCCGCGTTTCAGGCTCAGGAAGCTGATTACGGTCAGGTCAATCAGGTGGTTCGTGAACTCCTGGAGGCCAGCGTAGCGCCCAGCCCGACCCAGCAAAAAGTACTCCGACAATGGCTGGGAGAAGAGCTGGATCAGCTTCTGACCGTAGCGGAACCGGTGTCTGCCATAGTCGATGCCTTACTCGACCGGCATGGCACCGGACGGGTGCTGTTCAGGAATACCAGGGCGGCCATCCGCGGTTTTCCTGAACGCCAGCTCAAGTCTGTACCGTTGAGCTGCCCGGAAATTTACTCGCAACCTGAGCAACGTCTCGGTCTGGCAGGTCTGACGCCGGAGCACACGGTGCCGGATGAAATCTGGCTTGCGGAAGATCCTCGCGTGGCCTGGCTTGAGAAAACCCTGGTGAGCCTCAGGCCTGCCAAGGTGGTCGTCATCTGCGCTCATGCTGAAACCGCCATGGCGTTGGAAATGCACCTGCAGCTACGGGCGGGTATCCGCAGTGCGGCTTTCCACGAGCACTTGAGTCTGATCGAGCGGGATCGGGCGGCCGCGTATTTCGCAGAGAGCGAGCAGGGCGCCCAGGCACTGATCTGCTCTGAGATAGGCAGTGAAGGCCGCAACTTCCAGTTCGCCCATCACTTGATCCTGTTTGACCTGCCGGCCAATCCGGACTTGCTTGAACAGCGCATCGGCCGGCTTGATCGAATTGGTCAGGCAGAAACAATCAGTATTCACGTGCCATACCTTGAGAACACGGTTCAGCAGGTTCAGTTCCGATGGTTTGATGAGGGGTTGCAGGCGTTTACTGAAAGCAATGCGGTAGGGGTCGCCGTCCGGGAGGCTGTAGCGAACCAGTGGCGCGAAGCCCTTGAGCTCGAAAACTCCGACCTCGAGGGCTTGATCGCGGCCACGTCACAAGAAGCCGCACGGCTAAGAGCCATGCTGCAGCAGGGGCGGGATGCCCTGATTGAACTCAACTCCTGCCGCCGTGATCAGGCAGATGCGTTGATCGAGCGGATCGAACAGGAGGAGTCCTCGGCCCAGGTCAAGGATTACATGATGGAGGCCTTTGACATCTTTGGGGTCGACGCAGACTACCACTCTGACGATACGGATATCCTGCGCCCCGGCGAGCACATGTTGACCGGTCATTTCCCCGAATTGCCGGAAGATGGCGTTACGGTCACCTGGAATCGCCAGCAGGCGCTCGAACGGGAGGATATGAGCTTCCTGAGTTGGGAGCATCCGATGGTAACCGGTGTGATGGACGCCGTCACCAGCTCCGATCTTGGCAAGGCCGCACTGGCCAGCTTGTCCGTTAAAAGCCTTCCGGCAGGGACACTGCTTCTGGAAGCGCTGTACACTGTTCATTGCCCGGCGCCGGAGGCA
>JBDNIR010000336.1:0-6228 GCA_041688195.1 Marinobacter sp. | reverse complement strand
GTGACGGTACAGAGCGATACTGCTGGTACTCGCGCTGAAGGTGATAACATGGCTCAGCCGGTAAGTGAAGGCCAAAACAGTTATACAGAGACCCGGAATCTTTTCACCGCAAGCTTCTCCGATGACTGCTGGATTCAGGTGACGGATGCCCGCAGTCGCACGCTGGTGTCGGCGATACGCCGGGCGGGGGAGAGTATTTCGGTGGAGGGTTTACCGCCACTGCGGATAGTGCTGGGTGCAGCCGATGCCGTTGAACAACTTGAGTTTGCAGGTGAATCTGTGGACTTGTCCTCCTACCGGGTCGTTAACAACCGGGTAGAGTTTACTCTTGATGTTTAAAGTTTCCATTAAGCCTCTTCGAGGTCTGGTTGAAAAATTATGAAGCAGAAATCTCCGATTAAAAGACGCGTTTCACGCCAGATCATGGTGGGTAATGTGCCCGTCGGTGGCGATGCACCGATTGCCGTCCAGAGTATGACCAACACTAACACCTGTGATGTCGATGCCACGGTCGGGCAGATCAATGATCTCGAACAGGCCGGTGCGGATATTGTCAGGGTGTCGGTCCCCAGCATGGATGCAGCAGAAGCGTTCGGAAAAATTCGCGCACGGGTCAACGTTCCGTTGGTAGCGGACATTCACTTTGACCACAAGATTGCACTGAAAGTTGCCGAATATGGCGTTGACTGTCTCCGTATCAACCCTGGCAATATTGGACGTGAAGACAGGGTCAGCGCCGTTATTTCTGCCGCCCGGGACAAAAATATTCCGATCCGGATTGGTGTAAATGCCGGTTCGCTGGAAAAGGAATTGCAGCGTAAATATGGCGAGCCAACCTCGGAGGCCCTGGTTGAGTCTGCCATGCGGCACATTGATATTCTCGATCGGCACGATTTCCAGAATTTCAAGGTCAGCCTGAAAGCGTCAGAAGTATTTATGACGGTGGCCGCCTATCGTCAGATAGCCACCCAGATTGACCAGCCACTGCATCTTGGTATCACCGAAGCGGGCGGGTTTCGCTCCGGTACGGTCAAGTCGTCTATTGGGCTTGGAATGCTTCTGATGGATGGTATTGGTGACACCATACGGGTGTCCCTGGCGGCGGACCCGGTTCAGGAGATCAAAGTCGGTTACGACATTCTCAAAAGCCTGCGCTTACGGAGTCATGGCATTAACTTTATTGCCTGTCCGAGCTGTTCCAGGCAAAATTTCGACGTTATCCAGACCCTGAACGATCTGGAGACGAGACTGGAAGACGTTAACGCTCCCCTGGATGTTGCCATTATAGGCTGTATCGTAAACGGCCCCGGTGAAGCAAAACAAGCGGATATCGGCCTGACCGGGGGGAGTCCCAAGAATCTCTTTTATCTGGCCGGCCGGCCCAATCAGAAGCTGGACAACGCGACTTTGACAGATGACCTTGAGCGGCTTATTCGTGAAGAACTCGCTCGCCGTAAAGAACAGGAAGACCAGATCATCGCGCGCTCGGAAGCCTGACTTAGCCGGGTCCGAATATGATCCGGGGCACATCTGGTACGCGTCCCAATTCAGCATTTATTAGCAAGGTTAAGGTTTAACGTTGGCAAAAATTCAGGCGATTCGGGGAATGAACGATATTCTTCCCGGCCAGACTCCTTTGTGGCAATTTCTTGAAACCACGGTTCGACAGGTACTGAAATCCTATGGTTACCAAGAAATCCGCATGCCCATTGTGGAGCAAACAGAGTTGTTCAAGCGCTCTATCGGTGAGGTGACCGACATCGTCGAAAAGGAGATGTACACCTTCGATGACCGCAACGGCGACAGCCTGACCCTTCGCCCGGAAGGCACCGCTGGATGTGTGCGAGCAGGTGAAGAGCATGGTCTGCTGTTTAATCAGACCCAGCGGCTCTGGTACACAGGCCCTATGTTCCGATATGAACGCCCGCAAAAAGGCCGTTATCGCCAGTTTCATCAAATTGGTGTTGAATGTTTCGGGATGAGTGGCCCGGATATCGATGCAGAGCTTTTGATCATGACATCGCGCTTGTGGGCAGCTCTGGGCTTGCAGCCCCATACCCGCCTGGAAATAAACTCCATAGGTACCGCAGAGGCTCGCGGGAGATACCGTGAGGCACTCGTCAACTACCTGAGTGAATTCAAGACTGAGCTGGATGCGGACAGTCTCCGCCGGCTGGAGTCCAACCCGCTCCGTATCCTCGATAGCAAGAATGCAGGCACCCAACGAATTCTGGAGAAAGCCACGGTTCTGGACGCGTTTCTGGATGAGCAATGCCTCGCTCACTTCGTTCGCCTCAAGGACTTACTTGATGCGGCAGGCGTGATGTATTCCGTTAACCCGCGTCTGGTTCGGGGCCTCGATTACTATGGCAAAACCGTATTTGAATGGATTACCGACAGTCTTGGTGCCCAGGGAACCGTCTGTGCAGGGGGTCGTTATGATGGTCTGGTAGAGCAATTGGGTGGTAAATCCACATCGGCGGTCGGTTTTGCCATGGGGATTGAAAGGTTAGTGCTGCTGTTGGAGGCTCTCGGGCTGGTTCCGGAATATGTATCTAATGATGCGGATGTTTATGTGATGGCGATGGGGGATGACTCACTTGCAGTTGCGATGTCGCTGGCTGAGGCCATTCGCTCTGAACTGCCGGGCAAAGTCGTCGTGACGCATTGCGGTGGTGGGAGCTTCAAGAGCCAAATGAAAAAAGCAGACCGTAGTGGCGCACGGCTCGCTATTATTGTGGGTGAAAACGAACTGGCTACGGGTACCGCGTCGATGAAACCACTGCGATCAGATGAACCACAAACGACGGTAGATCAGTCCCGGCTGCCCCAGGTACTGAACGAATTTTTCGGCAGCCGCTGAAAGCCTGCTATACAAAAACGAATATTCAGATTTTTCAGGAGTTATTATGGCTGAGTTGCGTACGGACGAAGAACAGGTCGAAGCGATCAAGAATTGGTGGAAGAAGAATGGCAGCTCACTCCTGATCGGTATTGTCGCAGCACTGGCAATTGTATTCGGATGGCAGGCATGGCAGGACAATCAGGCTGACAATCGCAGCTTTGCCTCCACCCAGTTCAGTAACCTGGTGAATTCGCTCAGTGAAAGCGACGACGAAAAGCGTATCGAAACCATAGGTTACCTCGCTAAAGAACTCCAGGAGGACTTCGAAAACAGTGCTTACGCCATCTACGCCACGTTGATTTTGGCTCAGCAACAGCTGATGGACCAATCTGATCCGGAAGCGGCGGTAGCCTCGCTGGAGTGGGCTCATGCCCGTGCCGAACAGGGCAATGCGTTGGAATTGATCATTAGAAGCCGCCTTGCTCAGACTCAGCTTGCTGCCGGCAAGCATGATGACGCGCTGGAAACGTTAAATGGAGCGGGTGAGACCGGTGAATTCGCGGAGATTTACCTGGAGTTAGAGGGCGACATCCTGTTGGCCAAAGGTGATCGGGCGGCAGCTGAAGAAGCCTATCGGTCAGCAAGGGAAGCATCAACCACCGGCCAGAACGGCATTCTGCAGCTCAAGTTGGCGGATCTCGCGGTTGGGGAGGACGTTTAATGCCTCTGGGCAACCATTCAGTCTTGCGCCTTATTGCTTTCGTAGCGTTATCAGCATTGATCGCCGGGTGCAGCACCAGTGAGCCATTCGAACAACCAGACCCAGTGCCGGAAGTCGTGGAATCAGTGGAGTTTGACCACGTTTGGACGATGACTGTCGGCGACGGCCATGATGGACAACACCTGCACCTAGAACCCCTCATCCAGGGAGATATTCTTTTTGCGGCGTCAGCGGACGGTATGTTCGTATCCGTTAATCCTGCCAACGGTGCCGTGAACTGGCAGCAGGAACTGGACCGGGAAATCATGGCCGGTGTAGGTGGGGATCTGGACCAACTGTACCTGGTTTCCCGGGACGCCAAGTTGGTAGCCTTTGGTAAGGAAGAGGGGGAGACGCGCTGGGAGGTTCGTCTACCCAATGAAGTTTTGGCCGCTCCGCAGTCCAATGGCTCTATCGTGGTGGTCCAGACCATTGATGGGAAGGTTCTTGCTTTTGATATTGCGAGTGGCGAAAAACGCTGGCAATACGATGGTGTAGTGCCAGTGCTTACTCTCAGGGCGACGGCTAAACCTTTGGTGGGCAGTGAACTGACTCTGGTGTCATTCGCCAATGGTCAGCTTTTTGCGCTGTCCTCGGAGAACGGGCAGCCAATTTGGCAATATACCGTAGGTGAATCAAAAGGCCGGACCGAGCTTGAGCGTTTGGTAGATGTTACCAGCCAGCCGTTGGTTCTTGACACTGCCGTGTTGGTCACCGGGTATCAGGGTAGGCTTGCCGCTGTTGACCTCCGAAATGGTGAGGAAATCTGGAGTCGCCGTACCTCCAGCCTGCAAACCCCGGCAATTGCGTATGGCAATATTTTCCTTTCCGAGTCTAATGGCGACGTTATCGCATTGGAAGGTGCTACGCGCAGGGTTATCTGGAGCCAGGAAAAATTGTCATGGCGTCAGCCGACCCAACCGTTGGTAAGAGGTGATTATCTGCTTGTAGGTGATTTTGAAGGCTATATCCATGCACTTTCGTTGCTGGACGGGTCTCTGCAAGGTCAGCTGGAGTTTGATGACGAAGGGCTACGGGTACCCATGCAACCCTGGCAGGATGGATTCATTGTTTATAGCAACGGTGGCCTGCTTTCCCTGCTGGAACTTCACCAGCGCGATTGAAAATACTCAGGCCGGGCCGGATTAGCCGGCCTCGATTTCCTTTGGTGTGGAACTCTATGACCCCAGTAATTGCCCTGGTTGGAAGACCAAATGTTGGAAAATCAACGCTTTTTAATCAGATGACCCGTTCACGGGATGCGTTGGTTGCTGACTTTCCGGGCTTAACCCGTGACCGCAAGTACGGAGAAGGTAACTTTGAGGGCCAGCGGTTTATCGTTATTGATACCGGGGGCCTGACTGGCGACGAGCAGGGCCTGGACGCCGAGATGGCGAAACAATCGGTGTTGGCGATTGAAGAGGCGGATATTGTGCTGTTTCTGGTCGACGGTCGTTCCGGCCTCACCGCCGGTGACGAGCTGATTGCGGACCAATTGCGCCGGACCGGCAAACGGGCACACTTGGTCGTCAACAAAACCGACGGTATGGATCCGGACATTGCCAGCAGCGATTTTTTCAGTCTGGGTTTTGATTCGGTGTATCAGGTAGCGGCTTCCCATAACCGCGGCATCCGTTCCATGCTGGAAGACCTGCTGCCGTCCGCTGAAGAGATGGCAGAGCAGGACCGAGCCGAACTATACCCGGGTATCCGTATTGGTATTGTAGGGCGTCCCAATGTCGGCAAGTCCACACTCGTTAACCGAATGCTGGGTGAAGAACGCGTTGTGGTCTATGACATGCCCGGAACCACACGTGACAGCGTTTACATCCCGTATGAACGCCATGGTGAGCAGTACACGCTGATCGATACGGCGGGCGTGCGGCGACGAAAAAACGTTCACGAAACCGTTGAAAAGTTCTCAATTATCAAGACCCTGAAAGCGATTGAGGACTCCCATGTTGTCATTCTGGTACTGGATGCACGGGAAGGCCTGGTCGATCAGGATTTGCATTTGATTGGCTTTGTGCTGGAAGCTGGCCGCTCGTTGGTTGTAGCGATCAACAAATGGGATGGCATGGATCCCGAAGACCGGGATAAAGTGAAGGAGCAGGTTAAGCGACGGCTCGAATTCCTCGACTTTGCCGACAAGCATTATATTTCGGCGCTATATGGCTCTAACGTCGGTGTTATGTACGAGTCTATCGCCAGCTGTTATGAGTCGACCATGGCCAAATGGCCAACCAACAAGCTGACAGTTATTCTCGAAGATGCGGTTTCCCAACATCAGCCTCCCATGGTTCACAACCACCGCATCAAACTGCGTTATGCGCACCAGGGTGGTTCAAATCCGCTGATCATCGTAGTGCATGGTAACCAAACAGCTTCTTTACCAGGCGCTTACAAGCGATATCTCGAAAATACATTCAGGCGTGTCTTGAAAGTACGAGGTGCCCCGATACGCTTTGAATTCAAGTCCAGTGAGAATCCCTTTGCTAATCGGGTTAACCGTATGACGCCCAGGCAGAAGGTTAAACAGGAAAAAGATATCAAGCAGGGAAAACGGCTTAAGAAGCCGAGGATGAAAAGCAAAAAGGGGCGTTAGCACCCGATGTTATTGGAC
>JBDNIR010000335.1:0-2618 GCA_041688195.1 Marinobacter sp. | reverse complement strand
TGCGCGCCGGCGAACCTATGGGCACTCCATGATCGTGGATCCGTGGGGAAAAATTGTGGGAGAGCGTGAAGAAGAAGGGCCGGGCGTAGTGATTGCCGAACTCGACAACGAGCACCTTGAAGAAGTGCGCACCCGTATGCCGGTTTGGACGCACCGAAGGCTTTAGTCGAGTCGCCTGCTAGCTGGCAGCCTGGGGAGGCTCCTTAGGGCTGCCGGGTTTCGTGCTGATCGATGCACTCTCGCAGGAAGCGAAACAGCTTCCTGGAATGTCCGGTATTGTTTTCTTTTTCTGCATCACGGCGGGCGTTGCGCACAAGGTTCCGCAGGTGCTGGGCTTCTGCCACCGCACAGTAAGCCATGAACTCGCCTACCGCAGTATCGCCTTCGGCGACCATGCGATCACGCCAGCGCTCGGCAAGATGGAGCCGACGGGTGTGCTCATTGCTGCCAGCGTCACAAGCTTCAACCGACTTGATCAAAGCGTCCAGATCTTCCTCCTGGCGGATAATTTTCCCCATGTATTGCAGGTGGCGTCGCCGGGCTTCGTTCTGCTTGATATTTTTTGACTCGTGAATAGCGGCCCGCAGACGGTCACTCATGGGCAGCGTATCAATCTGATCACTGCGAAGTTCCATGATGTGGGTGCCCAGATCCTGCAGGGCATGCATCTCCCGCTTGAGTTGGGATTTACTCTTACCGAACTCGTCCTCCAGCTCGTCAGTATTGGTATGATCAATCATTCAGGGGCCTGTTGTGTGTGGTCATGCCGGCGCCAGCGTCAAGCGTAAAAAATGGTCGCCAGTCCCAGGAAAGCTAGAAAGCCAACAACATCTGTCACGGTGGTGAGGATAACGCCTCCGGCCAGAGCGGGGTCTATGTTGCGGGATTTGAGAAAAAGCGGCAACACGGTTCCGACTATAGCCGCCGCAATCAGATTGATAATCAGGGCAGCCGCAATGATAGCGCCAATCAGTATATCGTTGAACCATATCGTGGCAGCTATTGAAACAACCACTGCCCACAGCAGTCCATTAAGGGCGCCCGCCAAAAACTCCCGGTTCAGCAGCCAGCGTACGTTGGTCGCACTGATCTGACCGACAGCCATGCCACGGATGACCAGAGTGAGGGTCTGGCTACCTGCAATGCCACCCATACTGGCCACAATTGGCATAAGTACAGCCAACGCCACAACCTTCTGGATGGTGTCTTCGAATAATCCGATCACGCCAGACGCAATGAACGCGGTAACCAGATTGATGCCAAGCCACACCGCACGTCGGCGGGTGGTTTTCATGATCGGCGCGAAGGTGTCTTCGTCCTCGTCCAGACCTGCCATGCTCATCAGCGAATGATCAGCATCCTCACGGATAACGTCGACCACGTCATCGATGGTGATGCGGCCGAGCAGCTTTCCGCCGTCACCTACAACCGGGGATGATATCAGATCATAGCGTTCGAACAGGGTTGCGACCTGGGTATCTGACATAGCAACCGGAATGGGCTCTATGTCAGTGTCCATGACCTCGCGAACCGTTGCCCCGGGGTTTGAAACAAGCATCTTGGTGATGGGCAGAACGCCGATGTATTCGTCTCTCCGGCTGACCACAATCAGGCTGTCGGTCATCGGTGGCAAGTTCCGGTGACGGCGCAAGTAACGCAATACAACATCAATGCTGATATCAGGGCGCACCGTAATGGTGTCCGTGTTCATCAGGCCGCCAGCAGTGTCTTCCGGGTAAGCGAGTACTTCCTCAACCCGCTGGCGGTCCTGTTCGTCCATGGTGTCGAGCACTTCCTGAATAACGGTATCAGGAAGTTGCTGTAACAGGTCGGCAAGGTCATCCGACTCGAAATCTTCAATGATGGTGGCGAGTTCCTGAGCATTCAGCTTGCTCAGGAAGTAACCACGAATATCATCATTCAGATATTGAAGGACTTCGCCTTCAAGATTCTTGTCGACCAGGTTCCACAACAGCGCACGCTGACGTGGCGGGGACGATTCAAGCAGGTGAGCGATATCACTGGGGCTGAGGCCCCCATTCAGGATGCGGGCAACCTGTTTTAAAGCACCACTATCGAGCGCTTCGCCAAGAGAGCGCAGCCGGGCCTGGCTTTTTTCCAGAATCTCTGCCATGAATCATCCAGGGTGTTAACTGGCCAGATTAGCCCGGAAACAGAGCGTGCCAGCGTTGATCGAAAAGGCTAATGCTTGAAAACCGTTTTATTATAGCGGAGTTATGGCAGAAAGGTGAGCCATTAGGATAGGTGAATTCCGTACACTGGGTGAGCCCTACTCGCCTTCACCGAAATAGTCGGCGATCAGCTCGACCAAGGCCGCTTTAGCGTTTTCCTCGTCGGGCCCATCAATGATCAGTTCTATCGCGGTGTCTTTGCTCGCTGCCAACATCATGACCGAGAGAATGCTCTTGGCATCCACCTCCCGCTCATCTTTGCAGAGCAGAATGCGGCTGTCGAACCGGGATGCAGTACTGACCAGTTTAGCGGCAGCACGGGCATGCAAGCCAAGTTTGTTAACAATGATAACTTTGTGACGGATCATAACCGCTATCAGGACTCAGAAGGCTTGAGGTGGGGGAGTTCGGAATGGCGAACCTGGA
>JBDNIR010000334.1:0-6854 GCA_041688195.1 Marinobacter sp. | reverse complement strand
GCAACGGCGCTCCATGGCCTTCAGTCCGTGGCGGAGGCCTTGTCTGATATACATCTGTATGAAACGAGCATGTTACTTCGAAGCCCTGAGCCCAACACATTGCAGCTGGATTCCCTCATTCGTTTCGCCTTGACGATCGGCGAACTGGATCGGGCCGAACACTGGCTGGAACAACCCCAGTGGCACAATGATCCTCGTCGGCACCGTTCCCTGCGTAACCTGTGGTTACAGCAAAAAGGCCAGACCGATCAACTCAGGCGGGAGCTACTGGACGCTTTCCAGCAGCGGCCAGACCTTTACAGCCTGGAAGCCAGCTGGCTGCTGGCCGGCGAGCAGGACCGGTGGCAACTGCGCCAGCAGGTGGAAGAACTGGCGGAACCGCCTGACGATGTGTATGACCGGGTGACCATGCTGATCACGGTAAACAGCCTGGACAAGGCCGCTCAGCTATTGGTTCATTACCATAACGAGCTCAGATTCTACCATTACACTGCCCTTCAAATCTGGCTTCGCACCTTCGAAGCCAACGGCAATGCCCTGGCAATGGTTGTGTGTTACCGGGCCTTGCTCAACGATCTGCTGGACCGGGGCTTCAGCCGGGCCTACCATCACGGGGTCCGTTACTTCCACCGGCTACTGGCGCTTGATAACGAAATCAATGATTACCACGGGCTGAGTGATGCCCAGTCATACATCCGCCACTTGCAGTCGAAACACGGGCGCAAATGGTCGTTCTGGAAAGAAGCAGATTACCCAGCCAAGCCTGAACAACCCTGATCGCTTGCAACGCTCAAATTACAGTCATTTCGATAAACACCAAGGAAAAGCGCAGTACCATGAGCAACCCAGACACCCAGATGAACGGCGAATCCCTGAACCTGGCCGAACAGCGAAAGCAGGAACTGAAATGCTAGCATAGAGGTGCCTCTCCCTATAACCGATAACCGGTTGATCTCGTACCGCGTCGACATCTCTTCCCTTAGCAGCATCGTTAGTCGAATCTGCCAGTGCTTCAATCCAGATATTGTGCAGTGAATCGAGATCACTCAGGTCATAACCGCGTTGCAACAGACGACGATCCGTTTTACTCGACGCGTCGGGTAGATGCTTACGGATTCTAATTATGAACCTCTGAATCTCGTCGTCTTCGTTCATGAGCCTGTACTTCTAACGCTGCCAGCACGCGCAGTTTTGTAGTGGAGGTGGAGGCAGAGCCGCAACGGAAAAGCTGTCGCTGTGCCTGGCCTTGTTAGGGCTGTGCCCGACGCAAGTTCGTTCAGGCGTCCAAAGCGGCACAGAGCAAAGACAAGAAGGGCAAGGCCATGGAGTACACCCTGAATCAGTGGGACTATCTTGTGGGTTACTGCAAGCGGGGCGACTTGCAGATCAGCAATGTCTTGGCTGAGAATGCCATCCGACCATTTGCAGTGGGCCGCAGGGCCTGGCTATTCTCGGACACCTCGCGGGGCGCTCGTGCTACCTGCTATTCTCTGATCGAAACGCCAAGGCCAACGGCCTGGAACCCTCGACGTATATCCAACATGTGCTGGAGCATTGCACACGCACAGACGCTGGAGACGCTTGAACAGCTACTGCCGTGGAATGCGGAGTTGGAGCAGGCTTCAAAAAAGGTGGCTCAGTTCGGCTGAGGGCAAGGGTGTCGATTTAGTGGCGCTTACGAGCATTGAAAGCTGCATTGAATTATTCGCTGATACTGTGTGTCGCCGTAGTCGGGTAGTCCCCCCGGTGGAAAAGTTCGAACCCGCCCGAGTGCTTGCGCTGACGAGCCGATCACGTAACACTATCGCGCTGAATTCAACCATCGCTTTCGAGGTAATATGACGCGCGTTATTTCTTTGTGCCTGGCTGTTTTGCTAACGGCTGTAGCTCTGCCCTCCGCTGCCCATGATTACGGGCAGGGTGACGTTTCCATCGAACACCCTTGGAGCCGTCCAACTCCGCCGGGCATCATGATGGGCGTGGGTTACATGACCATCCACAATACCGGCGACAGCGATATTGTGCTCAAGTCTCTGGACACGCCCAGAGCGGCGCGGGTATCCATTCATCAAAGCCTGACGCAGGACGGCACCATGCGGATGCGTTCGCTGAAAGAGGGCCTGACCATCCCGGCCGGGGGCTCCGTCGAACTCAAGCCCTTAAGCTATCATCTGATGCTGGAACAACTAAGCCAACCGCTGAAAGTCGGGGAGCGCGTTTCGCTGACATTAACGTTTGATGGTGCTCCAGACATGGAGGTAGAGCTGTCTGTAGATTCAATGGAGGCCAGCCATCAGGACATGAAGCACGATCACTGAGATGGCGGGGTTTCGCTGTACCGTATGCCTTGCCGACCAACTGTGCCTGCTGGATACCCTCAAGGGGGTGAGCTATTGGCGCTGCCCCCGTTGCGAAGCGACCTTGATGGACCCTGCGCACTGGCTCCCGGTGGAGCAGGAAAAAGTGGTTTACGATCTGCACGACAACCACGACGGTGATTCCGGTTACTGCAGGTTCCTGGCAAAGCTCGTTAATCCATTGTTAAAAAAACTCCCCCCCGGCTCCAGCGGGCTGGACTTCGGCTGCGGCCCGGGGCCGGTGCTGGCAGGCATGCTGGAAGCGGGGGAAATGGAGATGGCGATTTACGACCCACTGTATTTTCCGGATACGTCGGTGCTGAGTGCCCGTTATGATTTTATTACCTGCGCTGAGGTTGCCGAGCACCTGCATGCTCCGTTGGAAACCTTCAGGCGCCTCGAACAGATGGTCCGGCCCGGCGGATGGATAGGGGTGATGACCTGTTTTCAGACCGATGACGCCCGGTTCGCCCATTGGCATTATCGGCGTGACCCGACCCATGTGGTGTTCTATCGGGAGCGCACCATGGCCTGGTTGGCGCAAAATCTGGGTTTGAATCTCGAGATACCGGCCAAAGATGTGGCGCTTTTTCAGCAACAAGCCCGGTAGGCCCCGCGATCGGGCTTGTTGCTGAAAAAACGTCCATGACGTCTTCAAATTCACCGAAGATCTGTGTAATCATCCAGCAGGTTCGGCAGCGGTTTAAGGATGTTACTCGTGAACAGGGTTAAAAAATGCCAGCAACTCGGCGATAACGGCTTCGGGAACCTCTTCCGGCAAAAAATGCCCGCAGTCCAGGGCTTTTCCCTGCAACTGAGTGCCTCTTTCGCGCCAGACATTCAGCACGTCGTAAGTCCGGTTTACAAAGCCCCTGGAGCCCCAGAGTACCAGCAGAGGGCATTGTATTTTCCGCTCGAGGTCGTTCTCGTCGTGTTCCAGGTCGATCGTGGCGGCGGCGCGATAGTCCTCACAGGAGGCATGGATGGCTTCGGGTTTGCTAAAGCAACGGATGTATTCGGCCACCGCCTCGTCAGAAAATACGGCTCCCGGTGCGCTCCAGTGTTTCAGTTTCTCAGTCAGATAATAACCCGGATCGGCGCCGATCAGGTGTTCGGGCAGGCCATTCGGCTGAATCAGGAAAAACCAGTGATAATAGCCGGTGGCAAAGTTCTGGTCCGTGTTGCGGAACATATGGAGAGTCGGTGCGATGTCCATTATACAGGCCTTTAGCACTCGATCAGGGTGGTCCAGTGCCATGCGGTGGGTAACCCTGGCGCCACTGCATGCCACATAACATGGGTTTCCGGGTAGCCATGCAGCAGTAGCAAAGGTGGCCCCGAGCCACCATGAGCTACATTGATTTCGATATCGCCGGTCAGAACCTTTATGCTTTTGAAGTTTTCACCAAGCGTCATCTTGTACGTTCCCTTTTCTTGTTTTGGCTCTGGATTTGGACAGTGGCTCGAGCCAGCCCAGCGTACCTCAGATCATACCAATCCAGAAGTATAGTATAGGGGAAGATATGCGCCACCTGCAGCCGACTTGATGTGGCTTAGCGACTGTTTAAGGCAGAGAATTGTGTGTTTGCCGTCCACTGCGCCGATTTTTTCGTATCTAGACCTTATGATTTGCCTTCAGGGAATGTTGAATTGATCCGATTTATCGTCATCTTTATGACTCTTAACCTGTTATTCACCGGTCTGGTTTGGGCCAATTATCCCTACATGCCTTTACTGGCCGTGGAAGTCCTGTTGCTGTCTGGACTCTTCCTGTATCTGGGAAATTCGGCAGTTCGTATAGGGTTGGCTTACTTTATCGGTGGGGTATACGCATTGCTGGCGTTGTGCGCTTTGGCCGATGCGTTAATCCGACAAAGTTTTGGGCGGCCGTTGAACCTGTATCTCGATATCGAGTTGGCCGGAGCCATGGTTGACCAGCTAACGAGTAATATGGGGCTGGTGCTCGCATATTTGGCGTTCGCCGGGGTGGCACTTCTGATGTGTAGTTTGGCTTTCCTTGTTGGCAGGCTTTTGCTGGGCTTTGGCCCTCGCCGCAGGTTGGCATTCCCAAGCCTTGTCGGTTTTGCTTGTAGTATCGCCGTGGTGGGGGTAGTCATATTTTTCATGCCATCGCCTCTGGGGGGGAAACTGGCGGGGGCCACACTGCTTGGTTTTACCACCAAACAGGTCGAAAGGGCGGTGGCAACCCGCGAGGCTACCCGGACTTTTGAGCAGCGTATGGCGATCAGAGGTGATGGTTATTCGCGCAAAGCCAGGGCTTTGGACCGGTTTGGCAGCGCTGATGTCGTTTTAGGATTTGTCGAGTCCTATGGAATATCTGCGCTAGAGGATGAGCGATACCGCCCGCTGATCTCGAAGCGTCTCGAAGTCATGCAGCAAGCTCTCGATGCTGCAGGCTTGCATGTGGTTACCGGTAGGCTTCGCTCACCGGTGCAGGGTGGCCAGTCATGGTTGGCCCACGCCACTTTGCTGAGCGGTCTCTGGATTGAAAGTCAATTGCATTACGACACGTTGTTAGCCAGCAATCATCCCACTCTGATTGACGATTTCATCGCTACTGGCCATGACGCCGTTGCAGTAATGCCGGGGATCACCATGGCCTGGCCGGAAGGCCGACAATTTGGGTACACCCGCATTTATGATTCTGACACCATGGATTATGAAGGCCCGCCGTTGAACTGGGTCACCATGCCGGACCAGTACACCTGGTCCTGGTTTCAGGACAAAGTGCGAGCACCGGCCAGCAAACCTATTTTTGCAGAGCTTGCTCTTATAAGCAGTCACGCGCCCTGGATACCGATACTCCCGGTAATCGATGACTGGGGCAGTATCGGCACCGGCGATGTCTTCAATCAATGGAAAGATGCTGGCGAGACTCCGGTAAGCCTTTGGCGAGACGCCGACCGTGTCCGCGATCATTACGTGAGGTCTATAGATTATGCGCTCAATGTCGCAACGGAATACGCCATTCGCCACGTCGATAACAACACCCTTCTTATTGTCCTCGGAGACCATCAGCCCGCACCGTTGGTGACAGGCGAAGGCGCTAGCCGGGACGTGCCCGTGCATATCATCAGCGGTAACCCGTCGTTACTCCGACCCTTTGTCGGTCAGTCGGGGTCCGGCGAACCGGGACTGGCGGGTTTCAAGGATGGCACCCTGCCGGCGATGAGTTCTGGGGGCGTTGGCATGGATGACTTGCGGTCCTTCCTGCATCTGCACTTCTCTTCACCGTTATCCTTAAGCGCAGTAAATTAACCGCTGCGACAAATTGATAGTTGCACCAATTCCGAACTACGGCTTCACTTAGGGCAGGCGGCGTGAGCTCTGTCGCTGGCGGGCCAGAAGGCAAGACCAATAAAAATGCCTCTGGATATGGAGGTTTGGGAGGGTGTGTTCACCATGAAACTGGGTATTCCGAAGGAAATTTTCAAAGACGAGCGACGAGTGGCAGCAACGCCTGCGTCGGTCCAGAAGCTGATCAAACTCGGCTACGATGTCATTGTCGAAACCGGTGCCGGCGAAGCCGCCCACTACGATGATGAGGCCTACCAAAAAGCCGGGGCCAGCCTGGCGGTAGATACCAGATCTTTCTGGGAAGAGGCGGACTTCGTACTGAAGGTCCGCGCGCCAATGCGTAATCCGAAACTCAGAAAGCATGAGATAGACCTGATGAAAGAGGGGGCCTATCTCGCCTGCTATCTCTGGCCTGCCCAGAATCCGAAATTACTCGACCGGCTGGCGGAACGAAAAATCACCGGCTTCGCGATCGACAGCCTGCCACGAATCAGCCGGGCGCAGAAAATGGACGCCCTCAGCGCCATGGCCAACATCGCCGGTTACCGGGCGGTGATTGAGGCTGCCAACCATTTCGGGCGTTTCTTCACCGGGCAGGTAACCGCTGCCGGCAAAGTGCCGCCCGCAAAAATCATGGTGATCGGTGCTGGAGTGGCAGGTCTTGCCGCCATAGGTTCTGCAAACAGCATGGGCGCCGTGGTGCGGGCGTTTGATACCCGGCTTGAGGTGCGGGAGCAGGTTGAAAGCATGGGGGCGGAATTCCTCAAGCTGGATTTCGACGATGAAGATGGCAGCGGAACGGGTGGCTACGCCAAGCAGATGAGCGATGAGTTCATCAAGGCCGAGATGGCGCTGTTCGCCGAGCAAGCGCAGGAAGTGGACATCATCATTACCACTGCGCTGATTCCGGGTCGGCCCGCGCCCAAGCTGATTACCGAAGAGATGGTGAAATCCATGAAGCCGGGCAGCGTGATTGTGGATCTGGCCTCCGAGCGTGGCGGCAATTGCGAGCTTACTGAACCGGGCAAAGTGGTGGAGCAGCACGGCGTAACGCTGATTGGCTACACCGATTTGCCCAGCCGTATGGCAAAAGTGGCGAGTGATCTATACGCCACTAACCTGATGCATCTGCTGACAGAGCTGACGCCGGAGAAGGACGGCAAACCCCTCGTCAACATG
>JBDNIR010000333.1:0-2465 GCA_041688195.1 Marinobacter sp. | reverse complement strand
TCATTAAGGAACTGTGAGGCAGGAATGACACCCTCGGACTTCAGGCCGGCGTTAACCGTTACCCAGTCGCTGTCGATATCAACCACGGTTCCCTGGACGATGGAACCCGGTTGCATGTCAATTTCTTTTAGGCTTTCTTCAAATAGATCCGCAAAGCTCTCGCTCATTATGTGTCCTATGTGATCAACGCAAGTTTACTCCGTGCTGCCAGCGACACGGTCTGTGAATCGTTATCCGGTTACGGCCAGGGCTGGCTGTTAACGCAGTATCCGGTTTCCAACAACAACAAAAAGATGCGATCAAGCCTAGCCTACCAAGGCCATTACCTGGTCCAACACCTCTTCTATGTTTAAGCCTGTCGAGTCAATGACTTGCGCATCTTCTGCAGGCTTTAGCGGGGCGGATGAACGGTTCATATCCCGCTCATCACGCGCCCTGATCTCTTCTAAAAGGGCGTCAATGTTAACACCAACACCAGCAGCCTTCAACTGGCGATAACGCCGTTCTGCCCGCTCTTGCGCGCTGGCGGTGAGAAAGATTTTGACCGGCGCATCCGGGAACACGATGGTACCCATATCACGGCCATCAGCGACCAACCCGGGCAGTTTCCGAAAATCTCTCTGGCGCTGCAACAGTGCATCTCTTACAGGTTGGATAACGGCTATTTTAGAGGCGTCATCGCCACAGCTTTCGGTGCGGAGGTCTCCGGTCACATCCTCGCTCGCCAGCAGTACCCGAACCGGCTCACCCGGAGCGGTTGGCTCGAAAGCGACATCCAGATTAAGCGCAGCAGCTACAAGGCCAGCTTCATCATTAAACGAAACACCTTGGCGTTTTGCTGCCAGCGCCGTCAGACGGTAAAGAGCTCCGCTGTCCAGTAGGTGCCAGCCCAGTCGCCGCGCGAGCATCTGGGTAACGGTTCCTTTGCCAGCGCCGCCTGGACCGTCGATAGTGATGACTGGTGCGGTCATGAATTACGCTCCCTGGGCTTCTATGCGGATGCCCGTCTGTTGTGCAAGCTCAACAAATCCGGGAAATGATGTCGCCACATTAGCGCAATCGGTGATAGTAATCGTTCCTTCTGCCCGCAACGAGGCAACCGCAAAGGCCATGGCAATCCGATGGTCTCCGTGGCTATCCACGGTACCGCCACCCAGGGTCTGACCGCCTGCAATCTCGATACCATCCGGTGTCACGGTGGTATGTACACCCAGTTGCTCAAGACCATTCGCCATGACCTGTATGCGGTCACTTTCCTTGACCCGAAGCTCCTCAGCACCCCGCAAAACAGTTTTACCATCAGCACAGGTGGCCGCGATGAACAGCACCGGAAATTCGTCTATGGCGATCGGCACGTCAGCTTCGGGAATATCGATACCGTGCAGCCGAGCAGATGTCACACGCAAGTCGGCCACCGGCTCCCCACCGGCTTCACGCTCATTGCTGACTTCAATGTTTGCTCCCATCAGCCGGAGAATGTTGATTACGCCAACACGGGTCGGGTTCATCCCTACATGGCGCAGCGTCAGGTCTGAGCCCTCGGCGATAGTGGCCGCCACCAGAAAAAAAGCCGCCGATGAAATATCTGCCGGTACATCAATGACGCTTGCTGTGAGGCGCCCTCCTCCGGTAACGCTGGCAGTCGCCCCGTCCCGCTGCACCGGATAGCCAAAGCCAGCCAGCATACGCTCGGTATGATCCCGGGTCGGTGCAGGCTCGGTAACGGAGGTGGTACCCTCAGCGAAGAGTCCGGCCAGCAGCAGGCAGGATTTAACCTGGGCACTGGCAATGGGCATATCGTAATGGAACCCTTTCAGCCCCTGACCACCTTTGATTTTTAGCGGCGGCCTACCACCTTCTGCAGTGTCTATTACGGCGCCCATTGATCTCAGCGGGTCCGCTATACGCCCCATTGGCCGCCCAGTAAGGCTGGCATCGCCTGTCAACTCAGAATCAAACGGTTGGGGAGCCAATAACCCCGAAAACAGCCGCATAGCGGTGCCGGAGTTACCCAAATACAGCGGCCCACGTGGCGCCCGCAGGCCATCAATTCCAACCCCATGGATGCGCACATAACCTTTGTCAGGGCCTTCGATGGTCACACCCATATCACGAAACGCCTGCAGGGTCGCAAGACTGTCCTCGCCCTCAAGAAAACCTCTCACTTCCGTGACTCCATCCGCCAGTGCCCCAAGCATGATGGAGCGGTGAGACATGGATTTGTCCCCGGGCACGCGGATATCACCGGTCATCTTACCGCCGGGCTGAACACTGAACGTTACCTGATTCTGATTGTTGGTTGTCACGTAGGCCTGTCCTGAAAGCATTTTTGAAAAGTGTTCCCGTGCCGCCTTGGCACGACTGAAAACCCTGAGCAGTGTGGCTCCGTCCTGCTCCGCAATGGCGGTGCGCAACTGATCAAGATCATGGGTAAAATGATCAATAACCCTTAGCACCGCTTGCTG
>JBDNIR010000332.1:0-5159 GCA_041688195.1 Marinobacter sp. | reverse complement strand
CATCTCATTGGAGCTCAGAATGCACTCTTTGCCTGGCAGATCAGGCGTGACCGGCCAGCCGCCGGTTGCGATGGTGATGTTTACGGCGGTATAGGCTTGGTCGCCGACCACTACCGTATGAGCATCATGGCAGGAGGCGGTGCCCTCAATAATAGTAACGCCAGCATTCTCGAGTAATCGCTGGTAGATTTCATTGAGGCGTTCAATCTCGGTATTCTTGTTGGCAACCAGTGTAGGCCAGTCAAACGAAATGCCCTCTTTGGGTACTTTCCAGCCATAGCCGGCGGCATCTTCGATATCTTCATGAACATGGGAGCCGTAAACAAACAGCTTCTTGGGCACGCAGCCAACATTAACGCAGGTGCCCCCCAAATACCGCGACTCAATAATCGCAACGCGGGCACCGCGCTGAGCAGACATTCGAGCCAGGCGAACACCGCCGGAGCCAGCACCAATAACAATCAGGTCGTAATCATAGTTCTCTGACACTTTTTCTCCTTAATCTGCAGTTTCGGCACACAGTCGTTCAACGGCCTCCAGAATCATCCGCCCGAGGCCACGATTCTGATATTTCGGATGCACGCCCATCAACGGAAGTTGATGCGCCAGCGGTTGCGGTAATAAGGCGTTAATTTGCTCGTGATAATCAAGGTAACGACGCGTCGAAGAGAAGCCAGTGGTTAACACCATACGAATACGCCAACTCAATTGCTCAATCACACCGAAATAGTTAGATTTCCAGTGTCAGCCTTACTGACACTTGTCCTGGTGAACCGCCACGGTCCAGCGCTGCCTGATCGATAGCGATGCCGTGTTCGCTATTCAATGTTTCAAGCCAGAGAGCGACCTGGCTGAAGGGTGCGTTTTCCAACCACACCCGTATGCCATTCTCCCCGCTTGGTTCAAAGCGTTGCAAAGACAACCCGGCTTCACCGGCGGAGCGGGTCACTGTGGACATTAACGCACGGCCGTCGGTAATTGAGGACGGCGTAGCCGATTCCGTTCCGGACACCGCGATCTGCTGGATTGTGCTCTGGTTGGCTGCCATCCAGGAGACCAGGGACTCGGCACTTTCCCGCGCGCCGACGGCCTCATCATGAAAGCTGGAGACGGGCCGCCAAATGCCGAAGTAGATGATGAACAGAAAAATCGCCACGGTCAAAGCAACCAGTGCCTGCTGATCCCGGCGTGGCAACTGGTCATATTGGGCAACCAGTTTCTGGACCGATGGATGCTCGGTAAGCTTTGTCAACATGTCAGCCTCCTGAAATCGTAAGGCGGCCACGAGCACCGCTGGACTCATTGACGACGGAACCAATTTCAGCGTTCAGCCCACTACCGGAAATGCCGTTTCGAAGAGCGCTCAGCCTGGCAAAGCTGTCTGCCCGTAAATCGATCACCAGTTGTCCCCTGGACCGGCTATAGTTCACCGAATTGAATTCGACACTTTCCTTGCCTGGTAATATGGAATACTGATGCCCGGCCTGCTTCATTAGCGCCAGAAAATCCGCATTGGGGCCCTGCTGCTGGGCAAGCCTGAGCTGGCCCTCCAAAACACGGCGAACGTTACCGGCATGAGTCTGGCGATCATTGGGAAACGCCTGCCGATACGTAGCCATAGCCTGGTTACGGAGCTCATCTGCTTGCTGGTTATGGTGAATCCCCAGGCCTGCTTCGACACCCACTTGCAGCAAAAACCACAGGCATGCCACCGCAAGGGCCGGGCGCCAGACACGCAATGCGCTGTTGCCGTCTCCACTCAGAACATAAGTGCCCTGACATAGATTTATGGGTGAGCAGAGATGGTGGTGGTGGGCGTGCGCCAGCAGTTCCAGTGGCATTAGCTCCAGGGTCTGTAAACTCACGACCAGGCGCCCTGAACTCCGCAGGCTTTCCAATACCGGCGCCTGAGCGAGCAGATCCTCTTGCGTACCGTAGGCCGCCACCCGGACTTCCGTTACAACTTCGTTGTCCGGGGGCATGGCGAGCGTGTCGGCGAACATTATCAGGTTACCGACTTGCATTTTCAGCCACTCACCACGCTGGCTTGAAAGCAAGGCGCTATCGCCGTCCAGACAAATCGCCCAGTCATGTTCGCTGACGGGCAGCAGAGACGCATCCGGATAGATTGCCTCCAATCGGGCATGAAACCAGCCGGTGAACAGTTCCGACCAGAGTGCCATCCTCTGATGATCAATAGCAGCGACCCGAAACCCTTTGTCCTCCCGGTTACCAAGGGCCAGATGCACCGTGCTGATATCCTGTGCGAGCTGTTCTTCCACGGCAAACGGCAACGCCTGGCGAACAAACCTTGCCTGCTTTGCCGGAATATCCGCGAAACAGAACAAGGCCTCTTCACCCGGTATCAAACCAATCAGCCGAATGTTGTCCAGTGCGTTCTGGGCCAGCGTTTGCTCGATATGTTCACGTGTATCATTGGTTCCCTGAGCCTGGGCATCCCCACTGGCATCGATCAGCACCCAGTTGAAAATCTGGTTTTCGGGTTCTGTGATCAGGTCCGCAAACGGGGGTGCAGGCCGGACATAAAGGCGATATGACATAACATTAACGTCCTTGGTTCAGGAGCCCTCAGAAACGCCAAAACGGTCTTTGGTGATTCGGTTCTTCTGGCCGGTATCCCGGCTGACAGTCGACAACTCACCCGTTGGGCTGCGGAACACCGTGCTAACCAGGTTGACTGAGCGGTCATCGTAAGTAATTCGTGAGGCGACCTCAAAAAAGCGGGTTTGAAGTACAAGCCCCTGCGGCTTCAGTCCCAGCCCGGCAAACTCCGGTAGCGCCAGGAAATTCTGGATATTCTCAAACCTTTCTTGTTGTCGCTGCAGCAACACAGAGTCTATTTGCGCTTCTGTCAGCTCAGCGTGCAACGCCTGCAATACCGGGCCGGAGGCCATATTAACATTGATACCAAGCCCCGCCACCGGCAATGCTGCTACGTGTGGTGCCAGTGCCTGATATTCCTCCTCGGTAATACCCTCCAGCAACCTGAGTTCACTGACACTTTGAAATGGCTGGTTGGCAGCCCGGTAAGGCGGATCCTGCATCAGGTATTGGCCGTCTTCAGCACCGTAAGCATTGATGGTCTGATCGTTCGCGTCAATCCAGTCGATCACTACATTGATGTTGAGGTTGGTAAGGCCCAATACAATGAACAGTCTTTCAAGGCGGTCACGAGTTAACTCATCGACCAAACCGGATGAATCTACCAGGTCATTCAGATTAATACGGCCACCCAAATCGTCGACCTGAATTTCAACAATGCCATCGTCCAGCGGCAGCAAGGCGGAATAGCGTGCCCAGAATTCGTCCGGGCTATCGACGAAGAGGTTGTCTTCCTTGTCTTCCTCAAAGTCTCTGAACAGAATCTGCTTTGCAAAAGCCTCCGCTCCCAATGCGATGCTGTAGCCCTGGTTCTGGGCGAGGTAGTGACCGGCCTTGTAGACCCTTACGCTTTGGTGTTTGGTCATCCCCGTGGCCAGCAATACGATCAGCGTCATGGCGAGCAACACCATAATCAGGGCCACGCCGTTTTGTCTTGAGCCTGGCGGCAGCACGCTCATTGCGACACCTCCGGGGTTTCCAGGTTCTGATTGGACTGCAACACCGCTTCCTGGGCTTGGCTCTGATCAAAATCAGGCAATGTAAAAAGCCGCTTCAGCTCACCAAATCGCTCATGGGTCAGGGCTATTTCAATGCCCAGAGGTAAGGGTAGCTGAGGCACTCCGGATTGGCCGTCTCCTGAGCTAGTGCCCGTATTTGCCGGCGGCCACTCATCCACCCAACTGCGTTCCTGATCCATAAAACGAATCTCGAACTCGGTGATGTCTGACAACAGCAGTTGATCACGGCTCTCTTCTTCCTGGCCTTGATCCACCATCACCCAATACCGACGCCGCAGCTCTTCCCCTGTGTATTCATAGGCACTGCGCTGCAGTTGACTGCGTCGGGAGCCCAGCGGATTGCGCCAGCCCTGGCGGGTCAATACAAGCTCGTATGCGTCCTCTCTGCTGCTCAGAGCCGGCGCAAAATCACCATAGATATTACGCACCGGGCGGTTGACCACCTGAGTAATATCCCGGCTTATCAGCAGAAATGCTTTCTGTAAACCTTCAAAGTCTGTCGCAACCTCGTCCACCCTGTCCCGGGAGCTGATCACGCTGGATATCACCTGCCAAACTCCAAGACCAATGACCGCCGTGATCGTGACGGCAATTAACACCTCCATCAAAGTGAAACCGGACTGCGAGCGAAATACTCGTTGATGCGTCATCGGCCTAATTCTCCGATGAAGCCCGACAGCGTGTGGATTCGCCGAGCTTCGTTGCCGGTGCCCATAAAGCGCTCCACAGTGACCTCAACGCGGCGAATAGTGGGCTCTTCTGTGCCACTCACCTCTGAAATGACACGCCAGCGATACTGGCCATAATCGAGCTCACTGGAATGCTCCCCGACCCCGGGAAATTCCGGGCTGAGCCGTAATTCGTTCATGCGATTCTCGGCAATCCAGGCGGCCAGGGTTTTATCGCGGATGCGCTCGTAACTGTTGATGTACTGGCTGCCCACCTCGGAAGCGGCGGTAGCAATGAGTCCGAACACCAATAAGGCGATGAGGACCTCTATCAGCGTGAACCCGGAATGAGTGCGACGGCGGGGAAAGCGGTGACTACTGTTCACAGGACGTCCTCTTCTTGCCCTGGCCCGATCCACTTGATGTTATCCAGTCCATCAGACTGCAAACGATGCAGAGCATTCTGTTGCCGGCCAATGGAAAATTCCAGTTCGAAGGGGGTAGTCTCACCACTGGAGAAAAATACAATGCTGGGTCTGAGCTCGTCTTCGTTGCTGGCCAGTCTGGGTACGTCACTTTCTATAAAAGGCGTTACCTCTGCCCACTCCGGTATCGGGCGTGCCCGGAAAAGACGCTCAGACTGTCCTGCCCAGCGTCCTTCCCGGTCGTTAAAAACCACAAATCTGTAAGCGTCATCGTCGAGAATCAAGCCCAGTTCCTGATTATTAAGAATGGCCTGCTCCGAGGCGGTCTGCATCAGCAGATACAATTCACGAACGGTATTCTGCAGCTCCCGTTGCTGAGTGCCTCCGCCCAGGTTAACGATAGCGAGTGCTGCCAGCAGCCCCAT
>JBDNIR010000331.1:0-5174 GCA_041688195.1 Marinobacter sp. | reverse complement strand
GGCACTGATAGTTTTTTTTGGTAACCTATTTTGCCTTGCGGAACAATTAGATCAAAATTTCACGAAAAACAGGACACCAAGCATGAAGATACTGTTTGTAGCAGGCGATCCAAAACCCGAGCGCTGGACGGTCCCCATTCAGGCCCTGCTGCCCGATGCGGAAATCCATGTATGGGACTCAGAAGCATCGGCTTGCGATGCTGACTACGCCATCGTGTGGAAGCCGCCCGCGCAGCTGTTTGAGAGGGAGACGAATCTCAAGGCTGTATTTAACCTTGGAGCGGGTATTGACGGTTTGCTGAAGGTTCCGAACCTGCCAGGAGACCTCCTTGTCGTGCGCCTGGAAGATGCTGGCATGGCCGTGCAAATGGCGGAATATGTCATGCACCAGCTCGTTGATATCACACGCACCATGGATGTCTACCGAGCACAGAATGCCGAGGGCCGTTGGCAAATCCACCGTCCCATCAAACGTAGCGAATGGCCCGTTGGCATTATGGGGCTTGGCCATATCGGCAAGCGCGTGGCCCGCACCCTCGCAAACCTTGATTACACAGTGCACGGCTGGGCACGGGGCGAGCATGACATCGCCGGTGTCACTACCTGGTCCGGAGAACACGACTTCAAAAAGTTCCTCGGCGAGACCCGAGTGCTAATCAACACCTTACCCCTGACCGAAGCCACCCGGGGTATTATTAACCGGGAAACCTTGAGCCAGCTCAAACCCGATGCAGTCGTCATCAACGTCGGGCGGGGCGAACATCTGGTGGAAGCGGATTTGCTCGCAGCGATGGACGAAGGCCAGGTAATCCGTGCGGTACTGGATGTATTCAGCAAGGAGCCACTACCGGAGGATCATCCCTTCTGGGCCCGGGGCAACATCACCATTACGCCCCATGTGTCGGCCCGCACTTTGCGAGATGACACCCTGGCGCAGATTACCGGCAAAATTCGCGACCATTCCGAAGGCAAACCAATCAGCGGCATCGTGAACATTGAACGGGGTTACTAAAGGGTTACTAAAGGGTAACCGGGATAGGCGGTGCGGTGACTTGCATTTAGGTAGCACCCGGATTAATCTTGATTATCTATTAATACAAAACTGCATTTCGCATAACGAAACACTATTAACATTTTTAACAAAAGGGCTCGGGTTTATAATTGGTTTGATACCCGCCGGAGCCCGCAAGACTGGAGATGCCATGAGTGCGTATATCTATGACGGCCTGCGAACACCTTTTGGTCGCCACGCCGGAGCGCTGGCGAAAGTTCGCCCTGATGACTTGCTGGCCAGCGTGATAAAAACTCTGGTCGAGAGAAACGCGTTTGATAAAGGCCTCTATGAAGACGTCATTGCAGGTTGCACCAACCAGGCCGGTGAAGATGCCCGCAACATTGCGCGTCACGCTGGCCTGCTGGCGGGTTTACCAGTGGAAACCGGCGGCCTCACAGTAAACCGTCTGTGCGGTTCAGGGTTAGCCGCCATCATTGATGCCGCCCGCGCCATCCGTTGTGGCGAGGGTGAATTGTTTGTGGCGGGCGGCGCCGAAAGCATGAGCCGGGCACCGTTTGTGATGGCGAAAAGCGAAACGCCGTTCAGTCGGGATTTCCGGGCATTTGACAGCACCATCGGGGCGCGGTTTCCAAATCCGGGCATTGAGCGCCAGTTCGGCGCCGACACCATGCCGGAAACCGCCGATAACATAGCCCGCGAACTGGGGTTGAGCCGGGACGTTGTGGACCGCTTTGCAGCCCAAAGCCAGGCCCGTTATGAAGCAGCCCTGACGTCGGGCTTCTATAATGAAGAGATCAAAGCCGTCGAAGTGCCCCAGGGCCGGAAAAAGCCCTCGGTCACGGTCGATAAAGACGAGCACCCTCGCCCGCAGTCTGACCTGGCTGCCCTGTCGGGGCTGAAACCCTTGTTTGCCGATGGCGTGGTGACGGCGGGCAATGCATCGGGCATTAACGACGGTGCCGCTGCATTGATCATCGGCTCCCGGGCAGCGGGCGAGCAAGCCGGTGTGCGGCCGAGAGCACGTATTGTGGCGGCCGCCATCGCCGGGGTACAGCCGAACGTCATGGGCTACGGCCCGGTGCCGGCCAGCGAGAAGGCCCTGGCCAGAGCTGGCCTGACCTTGAAAGACATGGACGTTATCGAAATTAACGAAGCATTTGCAGCCCAGGTGCTCGGGTGTACTACCCGTCTGGGCATTGCAAGCGACGACCCAAGACTCAACCCTAATGGAGGTGCCATCGCTGTAGGGCATCCGTTGGGCGCTTCGGGCGCGCGCATTGCCCTAACGGCAACGCGCCAGCTTGAACAGATTCAGGGCCGCTACGCGCTGATCAGCATATGCATCGGCGTCGGCCAGGGCATTGCCGCTGTCATTGAGCGGGTCACGGACTAAACAAAGACCAGCTTTTGCCGGTCATAAAAAGACATCACAAGACATCGGCGACGCAGATCGCCCCTTTTATTTTCAGGAGATAACCAATGGCTTCCGCACCCTGGGATGACCTGCTGCACTTTGACAAGCAACTGGATGAAACCGAGCGTCAGGTTCGGGACAGTATCCGTAGCTTCTGTGACCAACGCCTGATGCCCGGCATTATTGAGGCCAACCGTCACGAGAAATTCGACCGTTCCATCTTCACCGATATGGGCGAGCTGGGCATGCTTGGCGCCACCCTGCCGGAAGAATACGGCGGCCCGGGCCTGAACCATGTGTGTTATGGCCTGATTGCCCGGGAAGTGGAGCGTGTGGATTCTGCCTACCGCTCGGCTCTGAGTGTTCAGTCCTCGCTGGTGATGTACCCGATTTACTCGTTCGGCCAGGAAGCGCTGAAAAAGCGCGTGCTGCCAAAACTGGCCTCCGGTGAATTGGTCGGCTGTTTTGGTCTGACTGAACCCAACCACGGCTCTGACCCTGGCGGCATGGAAACCCGCGCCAAGAAAGTCGACGGCGGCTATCTGGTCAGCGGCTCCAAGACCTGGATCACCAACTCACCGATTGCGGATGTCTTCGTGATCTGGGCCAAACTTGACGGCAAAGTCACCGGCTTTGTACTGGAGCGTGGCGCCAAGGGTCTCGACGCGCCTAAAATTCAGGGCAAGTTCTCCCTGCGCGCTTCCGAAACCGGCTCCATTTTTATGGACGAGGTTTTCTGCCCTGACGAGAACAAGCTCGACGTGGAAGGCCTGAAAGGTCCATTCAGTTGCCTCAACAAGGCCCGTTACGGCATCAGTTGGGGCTCTCTGGGCGCAGCGGAATTCTGCTGGCATGCGGCTCGCAATTACACCCTGGAACGCAAGCAGTTTGGCAAGCCATTGGCCGCCAACCAGCTCATCCAGAAGAAGCTGGTGGACATGCAGACTGAAATTGCCCTTGGCCTGCAAGGTGCGTTGCAGCTTGGCCGCCTGATGGACGCCGGTGAAGCATCTCCGGACGCGATTTCCCTGATGAAGCGCAACAACTGCGGCAAATCACTGGACATCGCGCGGGTTGCCCGTGACATGCACGGCGGTAATGGTATCTCCGACGAATACCACGTCATCCGCCACATGATGAACCTGGAAGCGGTCAATACCTACGAAGGCACTCACGATATCCACGCCCTGATCCTCGGCCGTGGCCAGACCGGCATTCCCGCGTTCGGCTGACACTGACGTTTACGCTGAAACAAAAAAGGCAGGACTTCACAGCCCTGCCTTTTTTATGTCTGCTCGATACAAAAGCTGCTTTTACACAGCCTGTTTCTCGCCCCGGTTAGACCACCACACCAGCGCGAGAGCTGGCACAATCAGCGCTGCGCTGATCATCGTCAACTCCAGGTTGGAAAAGGGTACAGGGCCGCCCCCGGGAATCGCCAACAACATACCACCGGCAATCAGCGCCAGCCGTATTGGCCACTGGAGCACCCGGTAAAGCGAAAGGTTGCCAATGCCCAGCAGGTAACCCTGCATACCACCAGCAATCAACGCGACACCCACAATGGCCTGAGACAACACCACCAGAATTTCATCCCAGGAACCCTGAAGTATCAGCGCCGGGTTCAATACAAACAGGAACGGAATGAAGTAAATCACGCTGCCCAGCTTCATGGCCTGAAAGCCGGTCTCCATTGGCCGAGCACCCGCCACCGAAGCAGCGGCAAAGGCACCCAGTGCCACCGGCGGCGTGATGAAACTCAGCATGCCCCAATACAGGATGAACAGGTGAACCGCCAACGGGTCCATACCACCGCCGTTGATCAACGCCGGAGCCAAGGCCACCGCCAGGAAGATATAGGCCGCCGTGACGGTCATTCCGATACCCAGGATGAAACTGGTCGCCGCCCCCATAAACAGCAGCACCAGGGTATTACCACCCGCCAGGAAAATCAGGTCATTGGCGATGGTGCCGGACATACCCGTAACCGACAGCGCCCCCACCAGCAAGCCCACGCCCGCCAGAATGGCCATCAGTTCCGCGAACAGCTTACCGGCGCTGGAGAAGAACCCTTTCACCTCGTTCCAGCCCCAGCGCTGGTAAGGCAGCACCTGGTTAATAACCAGCAGCAGTGCGGTGGCGTAGAAGGGTGCAATCGCCTCGCGACGCAGGAAGAACAGCAGCCAGATCAGCAGCACGAAGACAAAGATGAAGTACCAGCCTTCTTTAAATGTCTGGCGTAGGGAAGGCAGCTCATCCGCTGGCAAACCTTTGAGTTCGTGGCGCGCAGCGTAGGCATCAATCTGGATAAACAGACCCATGAAATACAGGAATGAAGGAACCACAGCCGCCAGCGCAATCGTACCGTAAGAAATATTCAGAAAGCTGGCCATGATAAACGCCGTCGCACCCATGACCGGCGGCATCAGTACGCCACCCGTAGACGCACAGGCTTCGACACCGGCGGCGTAGGAACGTCCGAACCCTACCCGCCGCATGGCCGGGATAGACAGCACACCGGTGGTGAGCACGTTGGTAATCACGCTGCCGCTCATGGACCCCATCAGGCCGCTGGAGAATACCGCAACCTTGGCCGGGCCACCCCGGACATGACCGAGCAGGGCAAACGCCAGATTGATAAAGAACTTGCCACCGCCGGTTTGCTGTAGCGCAACACCGAACAGCAAAAAGCCGATCACCAGATTGGCGAACGCCTGCAGCGGAATACCCATGACGCTTTCACGG
>JBDNIR010000330.1:0-3034 GCA_041688195.1 Marinobacter sp. | reverse complement strand
TTCTTGGGCATCACCTGGATTGGCCCAGCGCACACCAAGACGTACGAAAACGCGCACCAGCTTCCCATTGTTCTCGACGTCAGCAATCGTTGTTTGGCGGATTGCGTGCATTTGCTGAATTTTCAGCGTTTCCAGATCTCCTGGGTATTTGGGATCGAAATCATCGTGGCAGCGAGAAAAGGTGTCCCGAAGATAGACGTCCTGGAGCTTAAGGTTGTCGATTGCGTCTTGGAGCGTAGCGGAAATTGTCATGCATATTTCCTCGGCTCTCCATGGACAGAGGACGAAACAATATGCAGTTTTGGTCTTTTTTTTCGAGCAATTACACGGCCAAAGTTGGCCGCAGAGTCTACCGTCACCCACAACCCATCCGGTTTAACTGATGATACGTCGGCCTTGAAAGCCAAAATGGCAAAAGCCTCAGGCAATTCATCCGCAAGACGAAGTAACTTGTCCATTGCTTCAGATTGACTGACGTCGTCACTCTCATACTTAGAAAAAGCGACCGGTCCACCACCAAAAATTTTAGCCGCCTCACTCTGGTTGACACCCAAGCGCTCGCGCAGGGCCCGGACTTGAGCTCCTGTCAGCAAGCCATCAACCTGCTTCTTAAACGCTACCATCGTGCGCTTGTTGGCACGGAGCTCTAAAGGTCCGGCTTGCTCAGAACCGCAGCAATCACACACAGAGTAATGACTTTCGATTTCTCTAGAGACCTCGCGATGTTCCGCAGCAATCATCTCAACTTGCAGAATCAGTGAACCCTCTCCGCAAACGGGGCAAATATCTGATTTACTCATGATTAACCTCGATCTTCCGACAAGTGGCAGGAGACTAACAGTATTACAGTGCCGGTTTTAGCGATCGCAAATTTAATGTAGTACTCGATTTGAAGTTCTTTGTGTGCATAAGGGATCCATTCCTTTTTAGTTAGTGTGTAGGAATCACAAGCCGCCCAAGGCTCTGTAGGGCTCTGTTCACACCATTCCGAACTCTGATAACGGCCATGCTGAAGCGCCTCAATTAAAAGTACTACCGCATCATCTCCGCCCAGAGCGTATTTCTGAAGATCACTTTTGCACTTACGCGTCCATGCCCGCGTAGATTCCTCGCCTTTGCGCAGAATCTCCAAAACCCTGTGATGCTCATACAAAGGCCCACCTGGAATTTTCCGGGGTTCTCCCTCCCGTGGCGGTTCAACCTCATAGGCGGTTACGTTCACTCGATTATTTACCATTATGGTAAAGCATGCAAGTGTCAGCTGGGTTATCTGCGTCCATATAATCCTTTACTGGTGACATCTAGCATGTCGGTGTGAATTGAGCTTCCAAGTCATCTGCACGAAAGCCAAGAGATTTGCTGCAACTACCAACGTTCCGTTGCGGGGTTCCCAACAACAACAGCTCCACTAGGCACATTTTTGGTGACTACAGCACTCATACCAACTACCGCAGCTTCACCAACTTTAAGCAATTGCCGCACAGAAGCACAAGCGCCAACCCAAGCCAGATTACCCACGCACACACCACCAGCCAACACTGCATTCGGGCTGACATGGACAAAATCGCCCAGCACGCAATCGTGCTCTACAACGGTTCCGGTGTTAACAATGCAGCCAGCGCCTACTCGCGCACAGGCATTTACAACGGAGTTGGCAAACACTACAGTGCCGGGCTCAATAGAAGCGTGGTTACTCACAACAGCGGCAGGGTGAACCACCGTCACCAACTTCGCACCGGCCAAGCATAACTGCTGCTGCTTATTCGCTCTGATAGCGTTATTACCAATACCAACCACCACACCGTCAAAACTGTTCAGCTGCTCAAGCAATTGAGCCATGGTGCCTTGCACAGGCCAAGGACCATTGCTCTGTAGCTCTGGCCAAGCATCATCAAAAAACACAACGCTTTGCCAACCGCTGGTTTCCGCTGCATCCGCCACTACTTTACCATGGCCGCTGGCACCCAAAATGGCCAGGCGCTTCACTTACCGTTACCCGTAAACTTCGACATAGTCGCCTCGCCTTTCCCACTGATTCCATCCCGAACCAACACCTTCTTTACCGTCAGCAACAGAATCTTCACATCCAGCCATAGCGAACGGTTATCCACATACCAGACATCCAGCTTGAACTTGTTCTCCCAGGAAATCGCATTGCGCCCATTCACCTGGGCCCAGCCGGTTATCCCAGGGCGAACGTCATGACGCCGATACTGTTCTTTGGAATACAGCGGTAGGTATTCCATCAGCAGCGGGCGAGGACCAACCAAACTCATCTCGCCCTTCATCACGTTCCAAAGCCCTGGCAACTCGTCCAGGCTGATTGAGCGCAGGAGATGGCCAAACGCTGTCATCCTCTCTGAATCCGGTAGTGAATTACCCCGGGTATCCATTGCATCCAGCATGGTACGAAACTTCATCATCTGGAAGGGCTTCCCGGCTTTACCGGGGCGAGTTTGGCGGAAGACTACGGGGGAACCGAGCTTGCGTTTTACCTGCCAAGCCACGATCAGGATGACCGGGGCGAGGATTAACAAGCCGAAAGCGGCAGCGAAAGTATCGAACAGTCTTTTTAACATCAGTTTTCAACATCGGTAACAGTTAAAGAGGGAAGCGAGGGGCTTGGAAAACTTGCGTCGTTAAACCGCGTCAATCAGATTTAGCCTTAACATTTTCATCCTGCTGAGAACGTAAAAGAAGATCGGGCTTAATACCCAAAGCAAAACAAACGTCAGATAAGGAGCCCAACGTCATATTGCGGGCGCCGCTGAGCATCTGTGTAACATAGGGGCGAGACTTCCCCAAGCGCCTGGCAAGCTCCAGCTTGGTGACAGGCAACTGCTCCATCTGAACCAGCAAATCCTCAGTCACATTATAAATCAGGTCTTCCCTAGCATAGACTCGAGCTTCTGCCCGGCTGAATTCGTGCCCGGCGCTGTAAAAAAGGTCTTTAGCGCTCATCTCCATTCACCTCAATTCGTGTCCAGTTTTTGCCAAGTCGCTCAGTGTCTCTGGCTTTCAGCTTCTGGTAATC
>JBDNIR010000329.1:0-2338 GCA_041688195.1 Marinobacter sp. | reverse complement strand
TTGAATTTTGATGCCGCCCACGGCCGGGGTGATTTGGGGCCCGACTTTATGGGCTAGCCTGGCCTTATGTCACTCTTGCCACAGCGATTTCAGTCAGCAACATGAGGGCGTCTTTGTGAGGCGACTCGGGGAGGCCCTCAAGGCATTTGCCAGCTTGGGCTGCCTCCTCCTGCGCGCGCTCCAAGGTGTAGTTGATTGCACCGGAACGCTCGACAATGGCCAGAATGGTCGGTAAATCATCCAGCCCACCTTGACGGATAGCGGTTCTGATCAGTTTGCGATCGTCTTCGCTGCTATGGAGCATGGCATGGATCAGAGGCAGGGTTGTCTTGCCCTCTGCGAGGTCATCGCCCACGTTTTTGCCCATGGATTCGGCGTCGCCCCGGTAGTCCAGAACGTCATCGACCAGTTGAAAGGCAAGCCCGAGATGGGTGCCATAATTTTTCATGGCAAGGGTTTGCTCAGTCGTTGCTTTGGCAAGCAGGGCGCCGGAGTGGGACGCGGCCTCAAACAGCATGGCGGTTTTGTTGTGAATGACCGTCATGTATTGGGCTTCGCTGAGATCCGGGTTCTTGATGTTCATCAACTGCATTACCTCGCCCTCCGCAATAACAGCGGTGGCGCTCGACAGCACTTTCATCACCGGCATGCTGTCGAGTTCAACCATCATCTGGAAGGCCCGGGAATAGAGAAAGTCGCCGACCAGAACACTGGGTGCATTGCCCCAGCGGGCGTTGGCTGTTTTTCTGCCGCGTCTCAGGTCTGAGGTGTCCACCACGTCGTCATGCAGCAAAGTGGCGGTGTGCAGAAATTCAATTACCGCTGCCAGTTTCAGGTGGTGGTCCTTTTCATACCCAAGGGCGCGCGTGGTTAGCAGCACCAATAAAGGACGCAGGCGTTTGCCGCCGCTTTCGACAATATACTGGGCGATTTTCTCAACCAGCGGTACATCAGATGATAGCCGGTGGGTGATCAGGTCATTTACGCGGATGAAATCGTCCGCGACGGTGTCATAGATACGCTGCGCTGTCATGCGGCTGATCCGGTCAGTTAAGCGATGAAAAAGGGCGGGTTCGCGGCAATGCTAGGTATTGCGCGTATCAGTGTCAACTTGGCTTGTATTAGTGGTTTGCTTTTCGTACAATCACGCGCCCAAACTCATCCCAACCTGCGCTCCCTGCTATAGGGTCGCCGAAGCGCTTCCCTTAGAACCAGGTGGATAAGAGCAGGGATGGGTCAATAGTGGAGATAACCATGTACGCAGTAATCGTAAGCGGTGGCAAACAGCATCGCGTAGTGGAAGGCGAAACCCTGAAGCTCGAAAAAATTGAGACTGAAACCGGCGGTGCCGTTGAGTTTGACCGTGTACTGATGATTGTAGACGGTGACACTGTTCAGATTGGCGCGCCAGTAGTAGAAGGTGCAAAAGTGACAGCGGAAGTGGTAAGCCACGGCCGTGCGGACAAGATCCAGATCATCAAGTTCCGTCGTCGCAAGCATCACATGAAGCGTCAGGGCCACCGTCAGTGGTACACTGAAGTCAAGATCACGGGTATCCAGGGCTGAGGCTCTCGTTTTCCCCCGACATGAAGGAGGCTAGCAATGGCTCATAAAAAAGCAGCAGGTAGTACCCGTAACGGTCGCGATTCCGAGTCGAAACGACTTGGTGTGAAGCGCTTCGGCGGCGAAAACGTGTCTGCGGGCAGCATCATCGTCCGTCAACGCGGCACACGTTTTCATGCTGGCTCGAACGTCGGCCTCGGCCGTGACCACACGTTGTTTGCGAAGGCAGACGGTTTGGTCAAGTTTGAAGTCAAAGGTCCTGATAGCCGCAAATTTGTGAGTATCGTTCCAGCCGCTTAAGCTGACGATCTCCGGTTCGGTAGGACCGAAAGCCCCGCAGTGCTTCTCTGAGGCTTGCGGGGCTTTTTTGGTTGTTGGCTGTTGAAAAATCTGTTTGCCGGAAGTGTGACTGATGAAATTTGTTGATGAAGCCACCATTCAGGTGGAAGCTGGCAAGGGCGGCCACGGCTGTTTGAGCTTTCGCCGTGAGAAATACATTCCCCGTGGCGGCCCCGATGGCGGTGACGGTGGCGATGGTGGCTCCGTTTATCTGGAGGCCGCTGAGGCCCTGAACACGCTGGTGGATTATCGTTTCCAGCGCCGGTTCAAGGCTGAAACAGGCGAAGGGGGCAGTGGCCGCAACTGCTCCGGCAGTAAAGGTGAAGACTTGATTCTGCCGGTTCCTGTCGGCACCACCGTGGTCGATGTGGACACCCACGAGGTGTTGGGAGATCTTGCCCATGCTGGCGATCGGCTGAAAGTTGCCCAGGGCGGC
>JBDNIR010000051.1:0-8483 GCA_041688195.1 Marinobacter sp. | reverse complement strand
GGTCGCCACCATCATGTACCCGGGCAGCCTGGTGTCGCCGTGAGAGCGGCAGATGCTGTAGCCAAAGTACAGCATGGCGCCGGTCCAGGCGGAGAGCAGCCAGGGCACCCAGTAGCTGCGGATCATCGGCAATAATGCGGTTTCCGCTCCGAGCAGCTTCATGGTCGGCGCCTGCAGCAGCCACAACAGAATGCAAAGCACCAACACCATCGCAGCTCCGACCGCCACGACGAGACCACCCAGGCGTTCCGCCCGGGCTTGCTCGCCGGCTCCGAGGGTGCGGGAGATGATGGCCGTGGTAGCAATGCCCAGGCCCACTTGCAGGCCGATGATCAGCTGATGCATGGGCAGGGTGAATCCCAGCGCTGCCAGCGGGTCGCGGCCCAATTGACCGATAAAGGCGCTGTCGACGAGCTGGAAGGTCATTAGTGAGAGCACCCCGAACAGCATGGGCCACGTCATGGTGAAGAGTTGGCGCGCCAGGGAGGGCTGGTGTTGGGTTTTGGTGCTCACTGTTCGGGAGTCGTCTCGTGGTGAGGGATAGCGTAGTTCAGTATTCTGCGTTGGGGTGTGGCCATCCTTGGCCACACACGGTCTTAGAACAGGCCGTCCTCCTGCCACCATCGAACTTCTAGGAGTCGCTCTGCCGGAAGTTTAAACCAGAGCTTGGAGCGATGCTCTCCTGTGCCAGTTCTCAGAGGACTTTCAGCGCCGCGTCATAATCCGGCTCGTCTTTGATTTCGCCGACCAGTTGGCTGTGGAGAACCGTGTTGTTTTCATCCAGCACGATGACCGCTCTCGCGCAAAGACAGGCAAGCGGGCCGTTCTGGACGGCAACGCCGTAATCCGGTTGAAAGCTGTAATTACGGAAGGTTGAAAGCGTGACGACGTTTTTTAGGCCTTCCGCGCCGCAGAAACGGCCAGCCGCGAATGGCAGGTCGGCGGACACAACCAGTACCACGGTGTTGTCCAGGCTGCCGGCCTTTTCGTTGAATTTTCGGGTAGACGCGGCGCAAACGCCGGTGTCGATGCTGGGAATAATGTTGAGGATTTTACGCTTGCCCGCATAGGCGTCGAGTCTGGTTTCTTCCAGGCCCTGGTTGGTCAGGGTGAAGTCCGGCGCGGTGTCGCCGACAGAAGGAAAAGTGCCGCTGATTTCGAGAGGGTTACCGTCCAGTGTCACTGTGCTCATCGGAAACTCCGTTTTATTGGTCCGTTAAATCGTCGGGTTTATGGAGATGATTACGACTTTACCATACACTTGTTTAGTCGATTTTGGATGATTCGTCACAGTTTGATCAGGCTTTACAGTCGAGCCAACGCAAACAGGAGCATGGGTATTATGGCAATTTATCTGGCATTTGACGTCTACGGTACGCTGGTCGATCCTCAGGGCATGGTGGAGCATCTGGCTAATGACGTAGGGGACGCGGCCCCGGCGGTCAGTCAGCTGTGGCGGCAAAAGCAGCTTGAGTTCTCGTTCCGGCGCGGGTTGATGCGGGTGTATGCGGAGTTCGGAGTTTGCACGCGTCAGGCACTGCAAACTGCCATGCAAAGCTACGATTTTAACCTCAGCAAGAAACGCGAGGACGAGCTGATGAAAGCCTATCTTTCGTTACCGGCGTTTGCGGACGCCGAGCCGGTGCTGGAAGAGCTGGGCCGTCATCATCCCCAGTTTGCATTCTCCAACGGCACCCACGCAGCGCTCAAGAAGGTGTTGGGGCATAACCGGCTGTTGGACCATCTCGACGGCCTGGTGTCGGTGGACGACATCAAGAGCTTCAAGCCGGACCCTGCTGTATACACTCACGCCCGTCGGGCCACCGGCGCTATGGACCAGCCCCTGTGTCTGGTGTCCAGCAACGGCTGGGATGTGATTGGCGCCCGGGCGGCGGGCCTTATGGCGATCTGGGTCCAGCGTGATCCGAACACCGTGTTCGAGGACTGGGGCTTTCAGCCCTCCGCCGTCATCCGTGACCTGTATGGCCTGCCTGAAGCTCTGTCGGAACTGGCAGTTAGCCGCTAGAGCGCAGTCGGAGCGCTCTGCGAGCCAGTCTGCCATCTCAAATTGGTGAGTACTTCGCTGCCCACCGGCGCCCTGCGTTGGTATGATATGCGGTGAATTCCATTAACAATAATCGGATGCTCGCCATGCTCAGTTTTTTACCCGCGCCAATCCGTGGTGTCATCGCCGCTTTTCTGCTGGCGCTGAATACCGTTTTCTGGTGTCTGCTGCTTTATATTCCGGCACTGTTTAAATTGGCCATTCCCCATGCCGGTTTTCGTCTGTTGTGCACACGTCTGATCATTTGGATTTCCGAATCCTGGGTGGCCTGTAACACCGGCTGGATGAAGCTGACCCAAGGCACCTGCTGGCATGTGAAGGGTGATGATCGGCTCAAACGGGAGAGCTGGTACCTGGTGTTGAGTAATCATCAGAGCTGGGTGGATATTTTTGCCATGCAGCGGGTGTTCAACCGCAAGGCGCCGTTCCTGAAGTTCTTCCTCAAGAAGGAGCTGATCTGGGTACCGGTGATTGGAATTGCCTGGTGGGGGCTCGATTTCCCGTTTATGAAGCGCTATTCCAAGGAGTATTTGAAGAAACATCCGGAAATGCGCGGTAAGGACCTGCAAACAACCCGCCGGGCATGTGAGAAGTTTCGCACCACGCCGGTGAGTGTCATGAATTTTGTTGAGGGCACCCGTTTTTCCCCGGCCAAGCATGCCGGACAGAAATCGCCCTATCAGCATCTGTTAAAACCCAAAGCAGGCGGAGTCGCGTTTGTTCTGGATGCGATGGGGAATTCCATCGAGACTCTGGTGGACGTCACCATTGTCTACCCCAGCGGTGCTCCCAGCTTCTGGGACTTCCTGTGTGGACGGGTTGAAGAAGTCTATATGGTTATCGATACCGTGCCGGTTCCTGCGGAACTTCGTAGCCAGGATGAAAAGCAGCGGGGAGATGTGCGCGGCTGGGTATCGTCAATATGGAGCGCCAAGGACCAGCAGGTTGACCAGATGCTGGCAGAGGTAAACGGCCCGGCCTAAGCTTTATCATCCTGGTCGTCGTTTTCGACGTCGTCCGGATGTTCCCGACGGTATCGCTCCCACTCCTCCCAATCATGGGGGGTGCCAGCGTGGGGGCGTTTCAGGTGTCTGGCATGCTCAAGGGCATTGTGCCGGAGACTATGGTCGCGCTCCTCTTCGTCCTTGTCGAAGCCGTATTTTTTCATGAACTCGTCGGGGCGCATCGATTTACCCTCCTGCCTTTTAACTGCGTGGTTCACTGTATCCCTGATACTTACGATGCGCCCTAACGATTGGCTTTTCAAGCCGGCCGTGTTTCTTCGGCAGGCGGTTTATCCACCAGCTTGAAATTGATTTGTTTGCGTTCGTCGTCAACGTCGGCAAGGGTGACGGTAACGGGTTGCTCAATCTGGAAAAACCGGCTTTTGCCGTTCAGACGCAGCGTGATCGGGTCAAAACTGTACTTGCCGGAAACGGTTTTGCAGTTTACAAAGCCTTCCAGCCCATTGCTGTCCAGCCGTACGAAAAATCCGGCCGGAATAGTACGGCTGATAACACCGGTCATGGGCTGGTCGCCAAGCTTCTTGGCGAAGTCGCACTTGAGCCAGTTATCGAGACTGTTCGCGGCTTGCCGGGCCTTGATCTGAGCGGCCTGAAGCTGCTCTAGCTCTGCGTTTTCCAGGGCCTGGAGGGGCTGCTGCCAGAGCGCAGCCTTGAGCAAACGGTGCACGTAGAAGTCGGAGAATTTACGCAGAGGTGAAGTGAAGGTGGTGTAGACACTCAGCCCCATACCCTGGTGTGGCGCGGGGGTAAATGAGAGCTCTGCGCGGGCCAGCTGGCGGGCGACAATGCTCTTGACCGGCACCTCGCTGCTGGCCTGTTGGGCCTGACGCATCAGGTTTTTAAAGCCTTCGGGATCGGCCGGGTCAACGTCAGCAAGCTCAGGGGCATAGTCTCTCAATAGGGCCCTTATGTTATCGGCCCGCTCCGCTCGCAGGCCCGGATGCTGGATAAACAGACCTTTGTCCTGCTTGCTGAGGAAGTCAGCCACGCTGCGGTTGGCGGCGATCATGCACTCTTCCACCAGGCGGTGGGCTTCATTCTGCACTGCCGGGTCAATTTGACGGACACGGCGGTTTTCGTCCAGGCGCAGGCGGAATTCGGCCCGCTCGTTGCCCAATAGTGCGTTGGCTGAACGCCACTTTCGCAGGGCTCCAGCGACCTGGTGCAACTGGTCGAGGCTGTTGTGAACATCGGCGGACAAGGCCCGAGTTTCATCATCTTCTCGCCCCTGGATGACATTGGCGACCAAGTCATAACTGAGTTTACCTTTGGAGTGAATCACCGTCTGGTGAAAGCTGTAATCCCCAAGGCTGCCATCGTTATTGACTTGCACATCGCACACCAGCGCCAGACGGTTAACCTCTGGCATCAGCGAGCACAGCCGGGTACTGATGGCATCCGGCAGCATGGGCATCGGCTCACCGGGGAAGTAAATGGCGGTGGCACGCCGACGCGCCAGGGTTTCGGCAGCGCTGCCCTGGTCGATGAGTGCGCTCGGGTCCGCAATGGCGATGGAGAGTGTCCAGCCGGTGGCATTGGGCTCTGCCAGCAGTGCGTCGTCCATATCCTGGGTGTTAGGGTTGTCGATGGTGACGTAAGGCTGGGAGGTGCGGTCTTGCCGTCCCTCGCTCAGGGCCTGAATAGCGGATTCATCGAGGGCACTGGCCTGTCTTTCCACGGCTTCTGGCCAGGTGTCGTCAAGATCAAAACTGGCCAGGGTGAAGGCCCGTTCGATGCCGGGCTGGCCGGCTTTGCCAAGAATGCGCAAAATGGCCGCCTGACCTTTACTGTCCTTGAAAGGATGACGGGATACTTCACAGTAAATGAAGTCATCCGGCTCGGCATTCAGCCGTTTCTGGGGCGGAATAAAAATCCTGCGGTTGATTCCGGGCGTTTCAGGTACGACAAAATGGCCTTTACCCTGAATCAGGTATTTACCAACAAACGTCTTGAGCCGGGTGGCCAGCAACTCGTCAATGATTGCCTGGCTCTTGTCATTGTCACCGACTTGCTCGGTGACAATGACCCGGTCGCCGGGCAGCACCTTTTGCATCTCGTCCGGCGGCAGGAAAAGGTCCCGGCCATCATCCAGTGCGACAAAGCCAAAACGTCCGTTGGTCGCCTTAATGGTGCCGGACAACACAACCTTGGTGGATTCAATATTGGTTTTGAGCTGGCGCAACTGCTGGAGGGCGTCGGCATTAAGCATGCAAAAGAACCTGACTGGTATGGGAATGGATATCTGCCGGAGTATACCGGTTATGGTCTCCCGAGTCAGACCCCAGGCACGACACACCTGAAAATCATCGACGACAAAGTCTCCGTTGAGGTGTGCCCGCCCGGGCCAGGGTGAGAGTTACGGGTAGTCAGCGAACACTCTGGTCTGCCCTTTATCGTTATACAGAAGCACCTGGTACGCGTCCTGACGATCTCCCATCTCCATACCCGGGGAGCCCGCCGGCATGCCCGGAACGGTCAGGCCACGGGCCTTTGGTGCTTGCTCGATAAGGCGACGGATATCGCTGGCGGGTACATGACCTTCTATCGCATAACCGTTCACAAAGGCCGTGTGACAACTGGCCAGCGCAGGCGTGAGACCGGCCTCACGCTTGATCGGGTTCAGGTTATCGGTATCGTGAACCGTCACCTCGAAGTCATTTTCCTCCAGGTGCTTGACCCAGTCTCCGCAGCAGCCGCAATTGGGAGATTTGTAGACCGTGATTTGATCGTGGTTTTCCGTTGCCATTGCCAAGTTACTGAAGGCCAGCGAAAAGGCCAGGCCGAGGGCTTTGAGTTTCATAGTGCAGTACCTCAGTGATGATGTTGGGAGGGCTCGCTATTGTCAGCCTGGCCACCGGCAGTGGCGACGCCGTCTGCCAGATTCATATGGGCAGAGCTGGCACCGCTGACGGAGAGGTGAACCTGGTTACCAGGGTTGTGTTGTCGATCAGTCATCGCGATTCACTCTTTGTTGGCCTTGTCGGGGTCATCCCAGTGTTCAATCAGGCGACAAATGGTGTGGCCGTCGGGAGTGCCATCGGGCATCGATTGCCAGGTGTCGAGTGCGCTTTTCATACGGTCACGGAGACCGGTGAGCTCCTGCAACTGAGCCTCCACCCCATTCAGCCGGTGCCCAAATACTCGTCGCACCATAGGGCAAGGCGAGTGTTGATCATCCGCCTGGCGCAGGATGGATTTTATCTCTGGCAGGGAAAAGCCCAACTGGCGAGCCTTACGGGCGAAGCGCAGTTTTTGCAAATCGTTTGACGAGTATTCCTGATAGTTATTCGACGGGTTACGGTCAGGCTGGAGCAGCCCTTCGCGGGTGTAAAAACGCACGGTGTCAGGGTTCACCCTGGCGGTTCTGGCAAGTTCACCGACTCTCATAATGTCCAGTCTCTGGGATTGAGTAATCATTATGCGAATTTAAAACCTGTGAGTCACTCACAGGTCAATAGCCTGGGGTTATTCTTTGGCCCGTAAAAACACTTTGCAATGACGGCACCGGTCTGGCGCCAGCGATTTGGCTTGCCAGCCAATACGGCGGCCACAGGCGGGGCAGGTAAGGCGCAACTGCAACACCACAATCGGCGCCACCAGGGCGGCAATGATAAGGCCCAAAGGCCCCCAGCTTTCGCCACTGGAAAGCCCGAGCTGGCTGCTGAACACCAACACCACAATGAGGGTAAAAAACGCAAAGATAAAATAATGTCGGTTCCAGGTTTCCCAGCGCCTTAGCTGATGGTCCTGCTCCCGGTTCAGATAGTCAGAGCTCATGTGTGGATGCCATTGATATGAAGACGTTTATCAAGGGTGGGATCTTCGCTGTTCAATTTCAAGGCGCGCTGGTCATGCTCTCAAAATTGATGCCATTTTTTAGCAGCAGCATTAGTTCGTCGGCCGGAATGGGCCGGCTGATCAGGAAGCCCTGAGCAAGGTCACAGCGATGGCTGCGGAGGAAGTTGAGCTGGGCCTCGGTCTCGATGCCTTCGGCGGCAACCTGAATACCCAGGTTATGGGCCAGATTAATGACTGCGCGGGTGATCACAGCATCGTCGTGACGCTCTGTGACACGGGTGATAAACGACCGGTCAATTTTGAGCAGATCGACGGGGAAGTCCCGAAGGTAACCAAGAGAGGAATAGCCGACACCAAAATCATCAATCGACAGGTGCACCCCGAGCTTGTTGAGCCGCGTAAGCTGGCTCAGGTTACGTTCGAGGTTGTCGATGAAGATCTCTTCGGTTAATTCCACCTCCAGCTGCCCTGCCGACACGCCGTGAGACGCCAGCGCTTGCTGTATGTGATCGACCAGATAATCATCATCCAATTCGCGGCCGGACAGGTTAACGGCGATTCTCAAATGCGCCAAAGGTCCATCAACCCACTCTGCCAGCTGGCGGCAGGCGGCCTGCACTACCCAGCGTCCGATGTCGGTAATCCGGCCGCTTTCTTCGGCCAGAGGGATGAAGTCCACCGGCGGCAACAAGCCGCGAATCGGGTGTTGCCAGCGAATCAGTGCTTCGACGCTGCCCACCTGCATGGTTGCAAGGTCGAGCTGGGGCTGGAAATACAGCACAAACTGGTCGTCTGCCAGCGCCTGGTTAAGGTCCTTGTCCAGTTCCAGCCGCATGACTTCCCGGTCTTGCATGCCTTCGGTGTAAAATTGGTAGGTGTTGCGGCCACTGTCCTTGGCCCGGTAGAGGGCAATATCGGCGTTACGGAGGAGAATATCCGCGTCGAGGCCGCTTTGCGGATAGACCGCAACCCCCATGGTGGCGGTAATGCTGTGGGGCTGGCCCTGAACCTCAAAAGGTGCGCTGAATGCCTGTTTGATCTGGCCCAGCAGGTTGATAACGTCGTCAATATCTTCGACCTGCTGCTGGCAAAACATGAATTCATCACCGCCAGAGTAGGCTACCAATATGCGTTCATCGCCCAGGAAATTCAGGCGCTCAGCCACCTTGATCAGCAACTCGTCGCCGAATTGGTGGCCGAGGGAGTCGTTGAGGGTCTGGAACCGGTCGAGGTCGATCATGATCAGACCCACTTGCCGGAGCTGTCGATCCGCCATGGTCAGGGTATGGGCCAGGTCTTCCATGAAGAAGCGCCGGTTCGCCAGCCCGGTGAGGGCGTCGGTGGATTCCAGGTGGGCAAGGTCCTGCTGGACGGATTTGCGCTGATCAATTTCCTGCTGTAGTTCGTTGCGTGTTCGCAACAGGGTTGCGAGCATCTTCCTGCCACGCCTGTTTCGACATGTCCGGTTCGAGCTCCCGACGGTCTGCCATGCGGCGGAGGGCGGCGACATGGGCGCTGAAGTCCCTCTCAAGCTCAAGGGCCAGCCTCCGGGCTTCAGATTCGAGATTCTGGTTTATCTGGGCAACATTCTGTTG
>JBDNIR010000328.1:0-7313 GCA_041688195.1 Marinobacter sp. | reverse complement strand
TTGGCATGGGCGGACTGGGTCGCTCGCTCCTGCAGGCTGGTGTAGGCCAATAACTGATAGGGATCGTTATGCCAGTTCGGGTCAAAGCCTGCTTCCAGATACTGGTACTGCAGGCGCTCAAAGGCTTTCATATCAAACAGGCGGGTATCGCGGACATAGTCGTGCAGGACACAGCCGTGGCGATCCTCCTCGGCGGTCCAGAGGAAATTCCAGCGCGACCAGGCGTTCTCGCTGCCCAGGTAAACCGCAATAAGACGGTGAAAGTGCGGTAGCCCTTCCTCGGTAAGCAGGTTCAGTGCCAGTGACACCCGGACGGCATCGGGTATACCCCGAACACGGTCCGGCAGTTCTCGCAGATCACGCTCTTCTTCCGCGGTCATCTGCTCACTGGCAGGCATAAAGTCACTTGGCATCCAGAGCTTACGCTCTTCGATATGCCGGGCCATGTTCCTCTCAACCAGGGGCTCTAATGAGGCCAGAACCTCCGTTTTTGAGGGAAGTGATGTTTTGTGAGCCGTTGTAGTAGTAATGACGTGCGCCTCCTGTGGCAAAATAATGGCAAGCACTGAAGCGGTTGGCATTTAGCCATACCTTAAAAATAGACCTACCAGCGTTAACGCTCAAATTAGCACCCCTATTCTGCAGGAGGCAAGTTACACAAAGGTGGCATTGTGCCGGGGCGAACCTGACTTTAATGGCTACAGCTACTGCTTGCAGGAGATTTATTTATACGGGAGGTCAGCGCAGTTGGCCTCATACCCTGTAAATTGCTGACGAGGGTCATATCTCCGGAGCAATGAAATCCGGAAAGATGCCCGATTCCGTCATACAGGCGCTTACATCCAGCCCCTTGAGAGCCCCGTGGGCCGTCACCAGCATCGTGCTCAGGCCTGCACAGCGGCCCCCCAGAATGTCCGTGTGCAAGGTATCGCCCACCATCAGTAGTCTGGAAATGGGTATATGGGACAGCTTGGTTTTAGCCGCATCGAAGGCACTGCTGAAGGGTTTGCCGAAAAACACCGCGTCAAGGCCGATGGAGTCCGTCAGATGATGGGCATAGTGCCCTGGCTCCAGCGACAGGCCATTTTCACGAGGCGCAACCAGATCCGGATTCGCCACCCAGACCGGTCGCGGCCGGCGCCGAAGGCTATCAGTCAGACCTTGCTGCAACAGGTCAGTCCAGCCCTGTGTGCTGAGCATCAGAACGGCATCGGCGTTATCGAGCCGCTCGCGGTTGGCCTTTATGTCCTGATTGGCAATGATAAAACTGCGACAGGGTAACTGATCGGAGCGCGCCCACGAAGGCGCCATCACAGCCCAGACCCGGTCAGTTTCGGCGCTCAGTGCGGCACTCACCAGCATGCGACTGGAAATCAACTGGTTCAGCCTGATCGGAAAGCCAAGGTTGCGGTATTTCTGAACTAACTGTTGGTCCGGAGCGGTGGCGGCATTCGACAGTATCAGACAGCGCTTCCCCATTGCCTGCAAATCGTGGAATCGGGCCTGTGCCGTGGGCAACGCTGTGTTGCCCACATTAAGCACGCCAAAGGCATCGAAAATAAACCCATCAAAACGATCAGCGATTGCACCGAGGGACGCGACCGGCTGTGGCTCAACGGCAGTTGCGACGGCTGGCGGAAGCCGCGAGCGAATGCGCTGATACGATTCAAAAGCCCAAAGCGGTGAAGGTGTCATGGCAAGTTCCTGCTGGCGCCCGCACTAACTACACCCAAGGAGCGACTTTAGTGGCAATTGTTTGAAGATATACCCGCTTTCTTCGCGGTTAAAACCGCTCCTACAAACACCGACCTTGGTCAATCGCTACTGTAGGAGCGACTTCAGTCGCGATGTTGTGAAGGCCCTAGTTTGACGAGGCTAGAGCACGGCCTGCCGGACTTTGGCAGAGACCCACTCGGAGACGACCACCGTCACCAGAATAACCAGAAATATCACGGTTACCTGGTTCCAGGCCAGTGTATTCAAAGACGACTGGAGTTGCAGGCCCAGATCAGCGAATTGATGGAACGGGAGGTCACGATGATCAGCAATGCCAAAGGCCTGACAAAGTAGCGACCGGGAGTGGCATTACCCGCTGCCAGAAAGGCCTCCGGCACGCATGGCTTCAATTTGCGCAGCGTGGGATTGAACCGGGAAAACTGGTTTTATTTGCCGGTTTCCTCAGACAGGTGTTCGAGAAAATCGGACCAGACACTAACTATAGATTGTTATGGTTATGTGACAACGTCAGGGCGCATTAAGTTGAGTACCCTACCAACCCGCTTCAATACACTTTTGCCGCGCCCTCGGGACGGCTTTTGAAACGCTTGTGCAACCACAGATACTGGTCCGGATACTGGCGGATGGTCTTTTCGATAAAGCCGTTCCAGGCAGCAGCATCCTGCTGATCATCCTCACCGAACCCTTCCTGAATGGGAGAAAATACCACCTGGTACCGCCCCTCCGGTGTCCGCAGATGGCTGACGCAGATCACCGCAGCACCGGACTCCCGGGCCAAGTGACTGGGCATGGTAATGCAGCCCGCGTCCACCCCGAAAAAGGGCGTGAAAATTTTGTTCTTTTTGCCAAAATCCTGGTCGCAGGCGTACCAGACCTGCCCGCCCTCCTTCAGGAACTTCATCATTTCGGGCATTTCCCGCTTGGTGAATGGCTGGATATTGAAATGACGGCGACGGCCTTTTTCTATGACGTGGTCAATCACCGGGTTGTTATTGGGGCGATACATGTAGCCGGGCTTGTTCAGCTTACAGGCTATCAGCGGCAGGGCGAAATCCAGGATGCTGTAATGTCCGCCAATCAGCAACACACCTTTGCCCCGGGCTTTGGCCTCCTCAAGATGCTCCAGGCCGAAAATTTCGGTGGTGTCCAGGTACGGCGTCATATCTCGCCACCAGGCGTGGGTGCTTTCCAGGAAGCCTCGGGCACAAGCAATAAAGCAGGATTCCACCAGTTTGTCGCGGGCCTTGGCGTCCAGCTCGGGCATACAGACTTTGATATTGGTCTGCGCCACCCGGGCGCGAGATTTCAATCGCCGGTTCAGCAGATGACCAATACCGGCACCCCAGCGCTGTTTGGCGGCCATAGAGAGCTGTGCCATCAGATACAGTATTCCCACCAGAAACCACGATGGTAATAACGCCGGATGCCACAGCGGGCAGGTGCGCTTATAATGATTGGGGTTCATGGAAAAGATCGCTTCTGCAGTCTTGGGAAGTCATCCCGCCATAGTGGCACAGAGCCACTTCCGATCACAGGCGCCAGCCCAGATCAGGCTGGCGCTCTTAGAGATCAACCGAAGTGGAAAAAGGCGACTTTATTACCATCCGGATCACGAGTATAGGCGCCATAAAACTGGTTCGGGATGCGCTGACCAGGTTCGCCATCGCAGGTGGCACCCAGCTCGATGGCCTTGTGATAGAACTTGTCTACCAATTCCTTCGAGCCAGGATTGAGCGCCACCATGTTGCCGTTACCCGGGTGGTTGGGTTCATTATTGTAGGGCTTGCATACTGCCAACATGGGCGTTTTCATATTGTTGCCAATAAACGCTATGCGGTCCAGATCCAGCAGCAGCTTGGCATCCAGATCCGCCAGCAGTTCGGTGTAGAATTTCTTGGCTTTCGCCATGTCGCTAACGCCAAGTGTTACATATCCGATCATTGAAAATTATCCTTGTTGTCCGTGAGAGTCAGTTGTACAGCAAGTGAACAAATGCCGTGTTTGATGTTCTACGCGCGTTACCTTTACAAAGTCCACTATTCCTTCAACCTTGAGCGGAGCGAGCCGAGATCATTGCATGCCAGCAATATGCCATGCGTTATCTGCAGGACACAGCAACACACTCTAACCAGCCAGCCCTCTCCATAGCCCGATACAGCTAATCAGCAACAGCGTGACCCCGAGCAAACGGTAAAAAACCGGCGTTTCCGTTGCCAGCATACGCTCATGGAAACGCAGACCTGTCACATGGCCGATAGCGGCGCAGGGCAGCAGCCACAAGTGATGAATCAGTTGCAGATCCACTCCCGCATAGACGAACGCAGCCATCTTGATAGTCACCAGAATGAACCAGAGTGCGAACAGGGTGTCCCGCAATTTCTCCTTCGGCAGGTGCTGGGCCACCACCGCTATGATCAATGGGGCCCCGATCAGCGAGGTGCCGCTGATATACCCCCCCAGCATCAGGAAAGCTCCATCCACCACTTTGCTATTACTGCGAAACGGCTTATCGAGAATATAGGAGATGGAGTAAAGCCCCACAATGGAGAAAATAATCGCGCTCATAATGTTGGCCGGCAGGGTCAGCAAACCCAGCACCCCGATTATCTTGGGCACAATCATGATGGCAAGAATTCGCCATAAATAAGGCCAGTCCACGGTGCCGACCATCGGCTGCCCCGGAGCTTTAAGCTTGCGGTTGTTGAGCACAATAGTAAGCGAGGAAAACACCAGTAGATGCACCGCAATCAATGGCAGGTAAACCAACGGCTGGTTGTCCACCAGAAGCAGGAACGGCAATGACAATACGGCACCGCCAAACCCCAGACCGGAGCGAACGAAACCGCTCCAGACAAAAATCAGGGCAATAAGCACATACTGGATCAGTGAGAGATCAGTCATAGGGTAGTATCAAGAGACATAAATAACTTTAGCACTATAATCCGCAAGTGAAGAAAGTGCATCCAACGGGCAGAACCAGGCGTCCATGAAGCCGAACCGCTGCGAACCGACCTGTTTTGGCGCTCTGACGGCCAGCAGCTAAGCCTGCTATAACCATAAAAACCAATTTTCCTTATAATATTAGTTAATTATAAGCCTCTAACGCAAGAACGTTAGCTAGCTACGTGACAAAAGTCTGCTATTTTCTATACTAAAATCTGGTGTTGTCTATATCCATCGGGAAGTGGCTATATCGGGCCCCTTTACGTGAGATATACCGAATAAGTGAATGCCAGCAAACATCAGGGAGCGAGAGGACCTATGAGCCAGAGCACCAGGAAAGCAGACATCCTGCCGGACCAACCGTCTAACCGGCCCCATAAGCTGTCTATACCGGTTCCAGAGGAAAGCACGGACCGCCAGCCCCACAGTTACGAACGCTGGCTGATCGCAAAGCTGCTGAGAATGGCAGGCAATCCGCCCGTTCGCTTTCAACTATGGAACGACGAAATCATTGAATCGGACATCAGCACCGCCAGTTTCACCCTCCGTCTGGCCGACCCTAAAGCCCTCTATCAATTGGTCAGCAACCCCAACCTGGCATTCGGTGACCTCTACAGCTCTGGTCGCTTAAAAGTTGAGGGGGATCTGTCAGACCTGATGACAGCGCTATACCGAGCCGTGCACGAAGCCAGGGAGCAGTGGCCAAAGTGGCTTGAAGCTATCTGGCGCAACCATAACCCCCGCTCTACCAGCGTTTCGGATGCCAAGGAAAACATTCACCACCATTACGACCTTGGCAACGAGTTCTATCAGCTCTGGCTGGACCACGCCGAAATGCAGTATACCTGTGCCTACTACGAAAGCCCGGACCTGTCCCTGGAGCAGGCACAACTGGCAAAGCTGGAACACGTTTGCCGGAAATTGCGGCTCCAACCCGGCCAGACCGTGGTCGAGGCTGGCTGTGGATGGGGTGGCCTGGCACGGTATATGGCTCGCCAATACGGTGTAAAAGTTCATGCCTACAACATCTCCCGGGAGCAATTGGCATTTGCGCGCGCGGAGGCTGAAAAACAGGGCCTGAGCCATTTGATCGAATACATTGAGGACGATTACCGCAATATCGAGGGCCAGTACGACGCGTTTGTTTCTATCGGCATGCTGGAGCATGTGGGCAAGGACCATTATGGCGAGATGGCCCAGGTTATTCGTCGTTCCCTTAAACCAGACGGTATGGCGCTGCTGCACAGTATCGGCCGAAACCGCCCGATGTTGATGAATGCCTGGATTGAGAAGCGCATTTTTCCCGGCGCCTACCCACCCAGCATCGGCGAGCTCATGAGCATTTGTGAGAGCGGTGATTTCTCGGTACTGGACGTTGAGAACCTGCGGTTGCACTACGCCGCCACCCTGGAGCACTGGATGGAACGATTTGAAGGTGTCCAGGACCAGGTCACCGAACTGTATGACGCGCACTTCACCAGGACGTGGCACATGTATCTGGCGGGTTCCATTGCGGCCTTCCGGGCGGGCTCATTACAGCTGTTTCAGGTTGTGTTCACCCACGGTGATAACAACAACCTGCTCCCGACCCGCAGACATCTCTACAGCTCACCCGCTGCGCCGGAGTCCTGCTAATAAGGAGCACACCCATGGATCACTATGACATCATCGTTATTGGCGGCGGCCCTGCGGGGTCTACCCTCGCGTGGTCACTGGAAAAAAGCGGTAAACGGGTGCTGATTATCGACAAGCAGGATTTCCCACGGGATAAAACCTGTGCTGGCTGGGTTACGCCGGCCGTGATGGATACGCTGGAAATCGATCAGGACGATTACGCCCGGGGGCGAACCTTACAGCCCATCAGTGCTTTCCGAATCGGTATGATGGGTCAGGCTCCTGTAGACAACGATCATGGTGAAACGGTCAGTTACGGAATTCGCCGGTGTGAGTTTGATGCCTATCTGCTGGGCCGGGTGAACGCCAGCAAGCAGTTGAATACTCCGGTTAAATCCATCGATCAGCAAGGCCGTAGCTGGGTGATCAACGACACCTTCGAAGCCCCACTATTGATTGGAGCGGGTGGTCATTTCTGTCCCGTCGCCAAAAAACTGGGAGACGGCCCCGGCAGCCATGAAACCGTGGTAGCCGCAAAAGAAATCGAGTTCGAAATGACGGCCGCCCAGGCCAGCGCCTGCCAGGCCCGGGGTGATACACCGGAACTCTGGTTCTGCCGTGATCTGAAAGGCTATGCCTGGGTATTCCGCAAGGGCAACTTTCTGAATATCGGCCTAGGTCGTGAGGACAGCCACAAGCTGACTGACCACCTCAATGATTTTGTTGCCGATATGAAAGCCCAGGGTCGCATTCCCTCTGACCTCCCAGGGCGGTTCAAGGGTCATGCCTATCTGTTGTACGCGCACGCAGAGCGGCCATTGGTAGATGACGGCATAATGTTGATTGGCGATGCCGCTGGCCTCGCGTATACCCAAAGTGGCGAAGGTATTCGTCCCGCCATTGAATCGGCCTTAATAGCCGCAGACGTTATCCGGCAAGTGTCTGATGTATCAGCCCGCAATCTGCAGCGATACGGCGAGGCGATTTCCGAGCGCTTTGGCACCCGCGCACTGAACGAT
>JBDNIR010000327.1:0-2466 GCA_041688195.1 Marinobacter sp. | reverse complement strand
CTTCTGCATTAATGTCATGCCAAGGCCTTCGCCTTTCATTTTATCGTGCACCATGACAGCGAACTCACATCGCAAGTTGTCGGCGTCAGTCCAGACCCGCACGGTGCCCAGAGTTTCGTCTCCTTCACCGTCTTCGCGGGGGGCATTGGCGACAAAAACCATTTCCCTGTCATAGTCGATCTGGACCATCTGGGCGACGTCTTCCCGCGAAAAATGTTTGCGGTACTGGAAGAACCGATAGCGGATTGACTCCGGAGACTGCAACTCGTGGAACACCCGGTGGGCGGGCTCGTCTTCTGCCAAAGCGGCCCGGAGAATAACCCTACGCCCTGACTTCGGCAGTACGATCCACTCTTCAAGTTCCCTCGGGTAAGGCTGAATAATAGGTCGACCTGGCTCCATGGACAGATCAACCGCCACATCCACCGCCACAGCGCCTTGATCGTTAAACAGTAATGGCAGTATCTCAAGACCTTTGATCTCGGGAATATCGATCACAATCTGCGAAAGGGTAACCAGCGTTTCGCCAATGGCCCGTATGTCTTCCTCCGGGCGGAGGCTGAACTCTTTCAGCAGCTTATACATGTAGGTCCGTTTCAATAGCTCCCGGGCCAGCACCATATTGAGCGGCGGCAGCGCGATTTGCCGGTCCGAGACCACATTGATGTGAGCGCCAGCAGCACCGCAAACCACCAAAGGACCAAACGTGGCATCCCGGGTAATGCCCACACTGAACTCAATGCCACCTACATGCTGATAGGTGTGTTGCACGGCAAAGCCGAGAAACCCGCTATCAGGATAACTGTGTCGATATTTATCCATGAGAATTTTGCACGAATCCAGGATGGCACTTTCACTGTTTAAACCCTGTATTGTCGTTCGGTAACGCCCACCGCCTTTCTTGTGCTCCATGAAGGGGTGGCAGGACATTTCGTGGATCAACGTAACGTTGATCGGTCGGCGCTCGACCGCAAATGCCTCCAACACCTCTTCCACATCATCACAATACTGGGTTTCTACCGTCCTGATGCCGTAGTCGCGTATTACAGCCCTGGCTTCTTCACTGGATAAATGCAGGCGCTTCGCCCTCAAGGCGTTCAGTACCAGCTTTCGTGTGTGAGTGCGATCGGCGAAATGATCAGTGAAAGATTCCGGAGTTTCCTTCAGCAGGCGTTGAACACGCTGATGATTCACATGCTGCATGAACGCCTTCACCGCTTTTTCAGGTGAGAAGAAAGAAGGTACCCCCGCCCGATAGAATTCGTCGCGGGCATCCAGGACGGTACTTTGCCCCAGCCAACAGGTAAACACATTCAACCGCGTCCCCTTCACTGCTTGCACCACCGCGTCGGCGATCTGCAAGCTGTCTTCGGTCAGAGTCGGTGCATAAAGCACCAGCACATTGGCCACACCCGGATCCCGCGCCAGTATGCGAATCGCATTGGCGTAAAGTTCCGGAGACGCATCGTAGTTAAGGTCAATCGGGTTTTTCCGGCTCCAATAAGGAGGCAGATGTTCCGCCAGGGCATCGATGGTTTTCGGTGCCAGGGCGGCGAGCTCTCCCCCGAGCGCAGACAGCCTGTCAACCGCCAGCACGCCCGGACCAACGCCGTTGGCCATGACAGCAAGGGTTTCCTTGCGTAAAGGCCGCATGCGGGTAAGCGTTTCAAGGGCATCAAACATCTGGTCAAGCCCATCTACCCGCAACACACCGCCGCGTTGCAGCATGGCGTCAAAAATCGGGTCGCTGCGGCTGATACCCGCAGGCAGGGCGTAGGGAAACCATTCAGATTCTGGCACTCGCCCGCTTTTCACCGCAATCACGGGTTTAGTGCGGGAGGCCACACGAACCGCCGACAAAAATCGCCGGGCGTTGGGAATATTCTCGATGTGCAGAAGAATGGCCCGGGTCTGGCTATCCTGGGCGAGGTAATCAATTAGATCATCATGATCAATGTCCATTCCATCACCCAGGGTAAGAAAGTAGGAGAACCCCACACCCCGGGCAAAGGCCCAGTCAATCAGTGAACTCGCAATCGTGCCGGACTGGCCGATAAACGCGACCTTACCCGGGATGACCCCCATATGAGCATAGGTCGCGTTCAGGCTACGACCTGGCACCATCAAACCGATGGTGTTCGGCCCCAGAACGCGCACACCGGTCTCCCGGGCGGCATCCCGCACCGAATACATCAGAGGCTGTCCGGTTTTGCTGTGAGCCCGAGACATACCCCCGGTCATCACAATGGCGGTTCTGACACCCGCCTTGCCCAATTTCCTGATCAGTTTTGGAACGGTATCGGGTGGCGTGCAGACAATGGCCAGCTCGGGGCTGAACTCCATACGGGAGACCCGTCGCACACAAGGCACCCCGTGGACATTCTCATAGTCATTCTCGTTAATCACCAGCAAGCGGCCGGGATAGCCGCCGCCCATGATGTTCCGCAACACCATGCCACCCAAATT
>JBDNIR010000326.1:0-3461 GCA_041688195.1 Marinobacter sp. | reverse complement strand
GCCGGGCGCAGCACCACACTTAAGGCTATTATGAACATGGTGGGCCGGCGCACAGGTTCCATCATGATCAACGGTAACGAAACCCTGTCCTGCGCACCCCATCAGATTGCTCGCCTTGGCGTGGGTTATTGTCCCGAGCATCGGGGCATTTTTGCCAGTCTTAACGTGCAGGAAAATCTGACCTTGCCGCCAGTGGTTCGCAGTGGTGGTATGGGTCTGGAAGAAATCTACGGTATGTTTCCGAACCTGTACGAACGCCGCTTCAGTCAGGGCAGCAAACTGTCCGGTGGCGAGCAGCAAATGCTCGCCATGGCGAGAATCCTCCGGACCGGCGCCAATATGCTGCTGCTGGACGAGATCACCGAAGGTCTGGCTCCTGTCATCGTGCAGAAACTGGCCGAGGTGCTGCTGAAGCTGAAGGAAAAGGGGCTGACCATCATTCTGGTTGAACAGAATTTTCACTTTGCAGCACCCCTGGCTGATCGTCACTACGTGATGGAGCATGGCCAGATTGTTGAAGAGATCAGCGCCGATGAGCTTGAAAGCAAGCAATCGCTGCTAAACGACTATCTTGGCGTCTGACGCCTGGTAGGCAGAAAACGGAACCGGTTGGGTAGCGTGCTTCACAAGAGACGTAACCAGGTATCAGCTGGCTCCGAGCCATAAGAAGATAACGAAAACAAAGACATTAATGGAGATACAACAATGATAATTATGAAAAAGCTCCTGACGTCGGCCATTGCCTCAACTATGTTGGTCGGTGGTGCGCAGGCAGCCATATCAGACAATACGGTTAAAATCGGTTACCTGGCAGATATGTCGGGTACCTACCGGGACCTGGCCGGCCCCAACGGTGAAGTCGCACTCAAAATGGCGATTGAAGACTTCGGTGGCACGGTCAATGGCGCCAAGATAGAAGTCTTGAGTTCCGATGACCGCAATAGTCCGGACGTAGCCTCAAGCACGGTTCGCCGCTGGGTTGAGAACGAACAGGTGGATCTGGTGGCGGGCCTGGTGGCATCCTCCGTGTCTATCGCCGTGACCAATATCCTCAAAGAGAATGACCGTCTCGGCATTGTCTCCGGTTCTGCTGCCTCCAGCATCACCAACGAGCACTGCACACCCAACCACATTCATTACGTTTACGACACCTACCCGCTGGCCAACGGCACCGCGAGTGCGGTGGTGAAGGAAGGTGGTGATGAATGGTTTATCCTGACCGCCGATTACGCCTTTGGTCATGCCCTGGAAGCTGACGTAACCCGCGTGGTGGAAGCGAACGGCGGAGAAATACTGCAGGCAGTGCGCCACCCGTTCCCGACCTCTGATTTCTCCTCTTTCATTCTGCAGGCCCAGTCTTCTGGTGCCAATGTGGTTGCCCTGGCGAATGCCGGTGCGGATACCACCAACGCCATCACCACCGCTGGTGAATTCGGTCTGACGCAATCGGGCCAGACCCTGGCGGCGCTGTTGCTGTTTTTGACTGACGTCCATGCGCTGGGAGTCGAGAGTGCGCAGGGTATCCAGCTCACCACTGGCTGGTACTGGGATATGAACGATGAAGCCCACGCCTGGTCTGACCGCTTCTACGAGCGGACCAACGTACGTCCAACCATGGTTCACGCCGGTATTTACTCAAGCACCATGCAGTACCTGAACGCCGTCAAGGCTACCGGGTCAGACGACGCGCAAACTGTTCGCAAGCAGATGATGGACACACCCATCAACGATATGTTCGCCAAGAACGGCATCATCCGCGAAGACGGCCGCATGGTTCATGACATGTACCTTGCGCAGGTCAAAACTCCGGAAGAGTCCACCGGCGAGTGGGATCTTTACAATATCGTCCGGACCATCCCTGCCGACGAGGCGTTCCGTCCTTTGTCCGAAAGCAAATGCTCTCTCGTAACCAACAAATGATGTACTGACCGGTTGTGACAGCTGAGTTGCTTTTGGAGTTCTCGACATGACCATGATTCTGGGAGTGCCAGTTGCTGTGCTGTTCGGACAGCTGCTGCTAGGGGTGATTAACGGTGGCTTTTATGCGCTGCTAAGCCTGGGTCTGGCCGTTATATTCGGTCTGCTGAAAATCATAAATTTCGCCCATGGCGCCCTTTACATGCTTGGCGCCCTGTTGACCGTGGTGATGTTTGATGCCTTTGGCATCAACTATTGGGTATCGCTGTTTGTCGCCCCCTTGCTGGTCGGCTGTCTCGGCGTCCTGATTGAATACTTTCTGTTGCGCCGGATCGCCCACGAGGATCATATCTACAGTTTGCTGCTGACCTTTGGTGTTGCGCTTCTGATCCAGGGAGTTCTGACCAATATCTACGGTGTTTCCGGTTTGCGATACTCCATGCCGGATGTGTTCTCCGGAGGCATGAATCTCGGCTTTATGTTCCTGCCTTATTACCGCGCCTGGGTCATTGTGGTGGCTTTACTGGTCTGTTTCGGCACCTGGTTTATGATTGAAAAAACCAAGCTTGGCTCCTACCTCAGGGCGGGCACCGAAGACTCCCAACTGATGCAGGGTTTCGGCATCAACGTGCCACTGCTGATCAGTCTGACCTACGGTTTCGGTGTCATGCTGGCAGCGTTTGCCGGAGTGCTGGCGGCGCCAATTTATTCAGTCTCGCCGGTGATGGGCGGTAACCTTCTGATTGTGGTTTTTGCGGTGGTGGTCATCGGCGGTATGGGCTCAATAGCAGGTGCGGTCATTACCGGGCTATTGATGGGCGTTATCGAAGGGCTTACTAAAACGTTCTATCCGGAGGGGTCCGCTGCGGTAATTTTTCTCGTGATGGTGATCGTTCTGTTGATTCGCCCATCGGGCCTGTTTGGTAAGGAGGCATAAAGATGGCGGAAACTGCGAATGCATCAGATATCAGGGCCAGTATTGTCCAGCAGAGAAAGTCTGCTGGCCGTAAGAAACTGATGGTCAACCTGGTGTTGCTGGCCATATTGCTGATAGCACCGGCGCTTATGTATCCGGTGTTCCTGATGAAAATCCTGTGTTTTGCCTTGTTTGCGGTGGCGTTTAACCTGCTGCTCGGCTTCACGGGCCTGCTGTCTTTCGGGCATGCGGCGTTTCTGGCCACCGGCGGTTATACCACCGGTTATCTGCTCTCGACCTACGCCAATGTTACTACGGAAATGGGCATTATCGCTGGTACTGCAGCGGCCACCTTGTTGGGGCTGGGTTTCGGCCTGGTCACCATTCGCCGCCAGGGCATCTATTTTGCGATGATTACTCTGGCACTGGCGCAGTTGGTGTTCTTCTTCCTGGTGCAGGCGCCGTTTACCGGTGGTGAAGACGGCATGCACGGTGTGCCGAGGGGTTCCCTGTTTGGTGTGGTAGATCTTGAGAACAACACCGCAATGTATTACTTCGTGCTGGCGGTCTTCCTGTTTGGCTATATTCTGGTTCAGCGTATCGTCAACTCGCCTTACGGCCAGGTACT
>JBDNIR010000050.1:0-13028 GCA_041688195.1 Marinobacter sp. | reverse complement strand
CAGGGCGAGATTCAAGTGAGTTACGCTCCCCATAAAGCCATTATCCCTTATCTACGCCATTGAGTACAAACTGAGCAGTCATAGGTAGAATTTACTGGAAGAACAAAAGATAACATCACAATTCGCCAGACTTCTTCTATAGTAGAGTAATAATCGAGATTTGACGGCCCGGGCAAACATGCCCAACCGTTCGATATAGGCACGCGATCAAGGACTTAGACAATGAGGAAATTGCTGTACGCTCTGGCGGCCACCATGCTGCTGTCAATCTCTTGGGCCGCTTGGGCACAGGATGCAGGCCCTCAACTCCGGTCTGATCATCCCGAGCGTTACACTGTCGTAAAGGGTGACACCCTGTGGGATATTTCGTCCCGATTCCTGAATAACCCCTGGTACTGGCCGGAAATCTGGCACATCAACCTGCAGGTTAGCAACCCACATCTGATCTATCCGGGTGACAGGCTGGCGCTGGTTTACATTGAGGGCAAGCCAAGGCTGACCAAGGTCGGCGCGTCCGACGGCGTAGTTAAACTGTCGCCCCAGGTGCGCTCGGAGTCGATTGATACGCCGATTCCCGCCATTCCGCTAGATGCGATCAGCAGTTTCCTGACGGAAACACGCATTATCAGCCCGACTGAACTCGAGGGTGCGCCCTATGTGCTGGAAGGCGAGGACGGCCGGATTGTTACCGGCGCTGGCGACAAGGTTTATGCCCGGGGCGAAATCGCTGCCAACAAAGTCGGAGTATTCCGTCGCAGCAACACTTATGTTGATCCGGTTACCAATGAGTTCCTGGGACTCGAAGCTCGCTCCATCGCTAGCGGTGACATCAGCGCCAGAAACGGTGATGTGCTGACCCTGCAACTGAAACGCTCGAGCGAGGAAGTTCGGATTGGTGATCGTTTGTTGGTTAGCGAAGACCGGGCCATCAACACGTCGTTTAACCCCAGTGCGCCGGACGAAGAGATTGAGGGTCTGATGATTTCAGGTGATGGCGGCGTCACCCAGATTGGCCAGTATGATGTGGTTGTGGTCAACAAAGGTACCCGTGAGGGTCTGGAAGTGGGCAACGTTCTGGCGGTCTTCAAGAGCGGTAATCTGGTCCGTGATCCGGTGACCGACGAAACCATTGAGTTGCCCTCCGAACGGGCGGGTTTGTTGATGGTTTTCCAGACTTACGAGAAGCTCAGCTATGGGCTGGTGCTTAAGGCTACGCGCCCGCTGTCAGTTGGCGACCGGGTTAAAAATCCCTGAGCCTTAAGGGTTTGTAACTGGATCAACGGCGGGAGTCGGGCCACCGGCTCCCATTTTTTATGGCATACTTGCACCGGTAATAACCCGCCAGGATGGCGATCAGGATCAAAGGACAGATCATGCCTTCACCCCACATTTCTGAACCCTGCGTTTCTCCGTTGTTTGATGCGCCACAGGGCCACTGGCTCGCGCTGTCATTGCTGCCCGGTCTGGGTGCCAAGCGATGGCATGTAATCTGCGAACACCTTGATAATCCGGTTGGATTACTGGCTATGGGTTCGTCGACTCTCAAATCCCTCGGGTTGCCACTAACCACCTGCGAGACAGTTTTGGCCTGGCAGCAGCAGGATCTCCGGCATGAGCGAATCGCCCGCGCTTCTGAGATTTGGCGCCGGTGCCAGAACGAAGGTATCGAGCTGCTCACCCAAGGCTGCCAGGATTTTCCTGAAGCCCTCCGGGCTATTCACGATGCCCCCTTCGTGTTGTACCTGAAAGGTGACCGCAGCCTGCTGAACCGTCCCCAGATTGGCATTGTCGGCAGTCGCAACGCGACCCGGGGTGGACTGGATCACGCCCGTCAGTTTGCTGCGGCCCTCAGCGAACGGGGCTATCTGGTTACCAGCGGCATGGCGCTGGGCGTCGATGGTGAGGCCCACGCTGGTGCCCTCGATGCCGGTTATCCCACGATTGCGGTAATCGGAACCGGGGTCGACGTGGTATACCCTCGCCAGCATGTGGGACTGGCAGCCCGGATTGCGGAAAACGGAGCGATCGTGTCCAGCTTCACGCCGGGGACGGCACCCAAAGCCGCGCATTTTCCGCAGCGTAACCGACTGATCAGCGGTTTAAGCCAGGGCGTTCTGGTGGTGGAGGCAAGCCCCCAGAGTGGATCACTTATCACTGCGCGGTTGGCTTTAGAGCAAGGCCGGGAGGTCTTTGCTATTCCCGGTTCCATTCACAACCCCCTTGCCCGTGGCTGTCATCACCTTATTCGCCAGGGGGCAAAACTGGTGGAGTCGGTTGCAGATATCGAGGAGGAGTTGACGACATGGTGGTCGACAGATTCAATCATCGACGCCGTCCCGGGTCCGCAGAGATCGTCAAAGCCCAAACAAGCGAAACCCGCTTTCGCACCCCGTAAAGACCTACTGACAGAACCGGCTTGTCCGGATCATCTGGAGGATCGTGAAATCGCGGTTCTGAAGGCTTTGGGTTATGATCCGGTTTCAACCGATGACCTGTGCGCTGCCACCGGGCTGCCAGCTGACGAATTGATGCAATCCCTGCTAATGCTTGAGATGGAGGGTCTTGCAGATGCTGCACCCGGAGGATTTCAAAGGGTTGTCTGATGTCCCGCACCCCAATACTGTAACCAGACCATGACTGACAAACACCCGACCATCTCCCAGTGGCATCTGCAGCAAACCCGCCTTGTCCTCTCTGCCGGGGGGGTGATCGCCTATCCCACAGAAGCGGTGTGGGGGCTGGGTTGCGATCCGTGGAATGTCGATGCGGTTAACCGGCTTCTTGAACTTAAAGACCGGCCAGTCCATAAGGGGCTGATACTGGTGGCCGCTTCTGTCGCGCAAATTGAATTTTTGTTGACCCCGCTCAAAGACAGTTTGAGGAACCGTGCCTTAGAGTGCTGGCCCGGACCGGTGACCTGCCTGTTGCCCGACATCCATCGGCAGATACCGTCAAATGTGCGGGGTAACCACCCATCGGTGGCGGTCCGGGTAAGCGACCATCCTCTGGTGCAACTGCTGTGTGGCACCGCCGGAGGGCCGCTTGTATCCACATCCTGTAACACGGCCGGGCGACAGCCGGCCCGCCATGTGTGGCAGGTACACCGTTATTTTGGTCATCAGCTTGATAAGGTGATACCCGGTCGACTGGGTGGCCAGAAAAAGCCCAGCCAGATTCTGGATATCGCGACTGGTCGCTGGCTTCGTTAGGAGAAACGCCATGACACTACCCAAAACCGAAGCTGTCCGTCAGTACTTACTGACCCTTCAGGACACTATTTGCAGCCGCCTTACCGAGGTAGATCAGCAGAACACCTTCAAGGCGGAGTCTTGGACCCGGCCGGAAGGCGGCGGCGGTATCAGCCGGGTGATCAGCGAAGGTGCTGTTTTTGAAAAGGGCGGGGTTAATTTCTCCCACGTTATGGGGGCCACCATGCCGCCGTCAGCAACGGTGCATCGACCGCAACTCGCAGGTGCGCCCTGGCAAGCTATGGGTGTGTCTCTCGTTGTGCACCCCAATAACCCCTACGTGCCCACTTCCCACGCCAACGTCCGGTTCTTTATTGCGACACCGCCCGACAGTGAGCCGATATGGTGGTTCGGCGGTGGCTATGATCTGACGCCTTATTACGGCTTCGATGAAGACTGCGTGCATTGGCATTCGGTTGCCAGACAGGCCTGTGAGCCTTTTGGGGGCGAGGTCTACAGGAACTACAAACGCTGGTGTGACGAGTATTTTTATCTCCGTCACCGGGACGAGCCCCGCGGGATTGGCGGGTTGTTCTTTGATGATCATAACAGTGGCGACTTTGAGGCAGATTTCGCCTTGATGCGCGCGGTGGGTGACAGCTACATCGATGCTTACGAGCCCATAGTCCAGCGCCGAAAAAATATGCCGTTCGGCGACCGGGAGCGGGATTTTCAGCTCTACCGCCGGGGCCGGTATGTGGAATTCAATCTGGTATACGACCGGGGTACATTGTTCGGCTTGCAGTCCGGTGGCCGCACGGAGTCTATCCTGGTGTCATTACCTCCATTGGTGCGTTGGGATTACAACCGCAGCGCGGAGCCGGGTACGGAAGAGGCCCGGTTGACCGAGCATTTCCTCACCGGTCGGGACTGGCTGGAGATTGAATATGAGCAATGATCTTTACGCCGTGGTGGGCAACCCCATCAGCCATAGCAAATCGCCCCGCATCCACAGCCTGTTCGCCGCCCAGACCGGGGAACCGGTGGAGTACACAGCAATCCAGGCGCCACTGGACGGATTTGCGGATACCGTTACCGGTTTTTTTGACCGTGGTGGTTGTGGGCTGAACATAACGGTGCCCTTTAAAGAGCAGGCCTGGGCAATGGCCGGGAAGCGTACCTGGCGGGCGGAAAAGGCGGGCGCATCCAACACTCTGTTTATTGATGGAGAGGGTCAGCTTAACGCCGATAACACAGACGGCGCAGGATTGGTGGCGGATTTGTTGAAGAACCATGGTGTAACGCTGGCAGGCAAGCGTATTCTGATCCTGGGTGCCGGTGGTGCGGTTCGGGGCGTTTTGGGCCCGCTGCTGGCGGAAAAGCCCGAGGCCCTGGTGATTGCTAACAGAACACCGGCCAAGGCCAGGGTGCTGGCTGACTTGTTTGCCGATGATGCCGGTGACACGCGATTAAGCGGTTGCGGCTTTGACCAGCCAACAGAGGTTTTTGACCTGGTGATCAATGGCACCAGTGCCAGCCTGCAGGGGGAATTGCCGCCCCTGTCGCCGGAGGTCATCGGCCCGGATACGCTAGTTTACGACATGATGTATAGCCCGGAGACCACACCGTTTAACCGTTGGGCCCTGGATAACGGCGCCAACACTGCTATAGACGGCCTTGGTATGCTGATTGAGCAGGCTGCGGAGGCTTTTGCGGTATGGCGGGGGGGGCGGCCTGATACGGCGCCGGTCATCGAAGCCTTGAGAGACACAGTGGGCTGAGCACCGGTTATAGTCTATTCTAAAGCGATACAGGACTTACAGGCGCCATCCGTCGTAGGAACAGCCCTGCTGTAAATGATGAGGTGTGCTGTACATAGAAAGGGCTATTCATGGATATTCTGACCCTCGTCGGACTGGTGGCGGGCATTGTGATTGTTGTGCTGGCCATGCTGGCGAATGCATCGCTGTTAACGTTTCTGAACCTGCCAGGGCTGGCAATCGTCATTGGTGGGACCTTTGCGGTCACACTGATCAAATTCCGGCTGCCGACGGTCATGGGCGCCTTTCGGCTCGCTTTCGCGACCGCCTTTACTGACCGGATGGAGCGGCCGGCTGCGCTGATCCAGGAAGTCGGTCAGCTCGCCCGGCTGGTCCGAAAAGAGGGCATTCTGGGGTTGGAAAGCCATCAAACCCGGAATGAATTCCTGCAAAAAGGTATCAACTTGTGCGTGGACGGCCACCCGCCCGATCTGATTGACGAAGCCCTGTCACAGGATATCCAGCAAACCATGGAGCGCTACGATGTGGCTGAGCGGGTGTTCCGGGGTATCGGGGAGTCCGCGCCTGCCATCGGTATGCTGGGCACGTTGGTGGGTCTGGTGCAGATGCTTAACACGCTTAATGATCCCGCCTCTATTGGCCCTGCGATGGCGATTGCGCTGCTTACCACTTTGTACGGCGCGTTCATTGCCCAGCTCATTGCCCTACCCCTGGCGGACAAGCTGCAACTCAAGGCCGAAGATGAGCAGCGTAACCGATTGCTGGTCGCCACCAGTATCCAGAACATCATGCAGGGCCAGAACCCCCGGGTGATGACCGAGCTGTTGTCGGCGTTCATTACCCCGGACCAGCGAGCCGCGCTGGCCCGCCAGCCGGACGCCTGAAGTCCGTGGCTGTGCTGCACCGACACCGCCCGAAGGCCAGGGCAGGCTCATCCGCCTGGATTATCACTTTTGCAGACCTGACCACCCTGATGCTGACCTTTTTCATCCTGCTGTTGTCGTTCACTGAAATGGACGTCGAGAAATATCGGGCGATGGCCAACTCCATGGCATTGGCGTTTGGCAGTGGCAACGTGTTGGGGGACTCGGTGGGCGGCTCTCCGCTGACACTGATTGAAAGCGATACGGTCTCCTTGCCCCGTCCCGACGACTCTCTCGCTGATGAACCCCAGTTTATTGACGAGCGTTCTGACGACCCCGTGGTGACCGAGGTGCCGGGCGGGATTGTCGATTTGGCGTCGCGGTTGATCACTGAACTCGAGTCAGAAGTTGCATCTCAGGCGCTGAGCATCAACTACGATACCCGCAAGGTCGTTATCCGGTTTGCTGAAGATGCCACCTTCCAGTCGGGCCAGGCCACACTCAAGTCGGGTATGGTGCCGATAATCGAGCGCGTTGTGGACGTGCTCTCGACCTGCCCCGGCGACGTCCTGGTGGCCGGTTATACCGATGACCGGCCCATAGTCAGCAACCGCTACCGTTCCAACTGGGACCTCTCCGCCGCCCGGGCGGTCTCCGTTGTGCATGAACTGGTCATGAACCGGGCTTTGCCTGCCGAGCGGGTGACCGCCGCTGGCCGGGCGGAAACCAACGCCCTGGTGCCAAATGACAGCCCGGAGAACCGGGCCAGGAACCGTCGGGTTGAAATCGCAATCCGGGACCCGGCCTGCCAGGACAGTATGCCGTCCCGCGAATTACCGGTTGAAATCCTGCCGTAGGGCACGCCTTATGTCATCAGGTGAGGCTTCAATAGGGAATACGTATAAACAAACCGGCTTCAGGTCGGTATACTGTCGCCCCTCTGAATGAATGACCTGCGGGATGGACGGGATGGACGGAAGGAAAGCAACGCCATGAGTGGACCGGAAAAGCCAAAAGTAATCGATGAAGAGTGGAGTGATGAGCGAGTAAAAAGCTTCCTCTTCCTGAGCCCGTACGATGCTCGCATCAACCCGGACTTTCACGTTCTGATCAAGGCCTATCAGGCGATGCGCGCCGAGGACTTCGAGCGGGTTATCGATTTTTTCACTGAGGCTGGCCGGGATCTGAATGCGCTCAGCGAAGGCGGTCAGACTATTTTGGACCACGTCTCGGAGCATCGTCGCAGTGTCGCTTACGCGGAGGCCCTCAAAGCGGCCGGTGCGCGGACAGCTGCGGAAGTCGGGAAGTAGCCCTTTCCGGCTCTACTCTCTATGTAGTCATCCTTGAGTTATGTAGTCATCCTTAAGGCGAACGTAATTGGCCGCCGTATAGGCGAAGAAACTGCGTTCCTCCTCGGTCAGGGCCCGGGCCTTTTTGCAAGGGCTGCCCACATACAGGTGTCCCGATTCCAGGGTTTTACCCGGCGGCACCAGGCAGCCAGCGGCCACGATGACTTCGTCTTCCACCACGGCGCCGTCCATAATGATGCAACCCATGCCAACCAATACGCGGCTTCCTATCGTACAACCATGAAGCAGGGCCTTGTGGCCAACGGTGACGTCATCACCCAGGGTTAGTGGCCAGCCGCCAGGGTTAAAATCACTGGCGTGGGTGATGTGCAGAACAGAGCCGTCCTGGAGGCTGCAACGTTGACCGATCCGGATGCGGTGCATATCGCCACGGATGACGGTCATCGGCCATACTGAGCAATCGTCGCCCATCACCACGTCGCCCATCACCACTGCGCTGGGGTCGACCCAGGTGCGGGCGCCGAAATTTGGCGTGTTACCCTTGTGAGTACGAATAGTCGTCATTACATATACTCTTGTTGATTTATTCAGGGTTTAATTCCTAAATTACCTGACAACCCGAACGCTGAGAAGGGCCTCTATGAACAATCCGCTGCTGAATGACGAACTTCTACCGCGCTTCGACCATATTCGGACTGAGCACATGGAACCCGCTATCGACCAGATTCTGAGCGATAACCGTATGCAGATCCAGAGTCTGGCGAGCCAGCCGGAGCCAACCTGGGAGACACTTGCGCTGCCGATGCAGGGTTTGGAAGATCGCCTGAACAACGCCTGGTCGGTGGTGTCGCATATCAATGGCGTGCTGAACAATGATGAATTGCGCAAGGTCTATAAATGCGGTCTGGAAAAACTGACCGAGTACGGTACCGAGTTGAGGCAGAACACCGAACTTTGCGAGGCCTATAAAAAGCTCGCCGCCAGGAACGACTTCAGCCAGCTCAGTGAAGCCCAGCAGAAAGCGATTAATAATACCTTGCGAGACTTCCACCTTGGCGGTGTCGATTTGCCGGCGGACAAGAAAACCCGGTACGCGGATCTCAAACGGGAATTGGCGGGGCTTTCCAATACTTTCAGCGATAACGTCCTGGACGCCACTCAGAACTGGTCAAAGCTGATTACCGACGTCAACGAACTGGCCGGCGTGCCTGAGTCCGCGCTGGAAGGAGCGCAGCAGACGGCGAAGGCCCGGGATCTGGATGGCTACCTGATTACACTGGATTTCCCCAGCTTTTTCCCGGTCATGACTTATTGCGATAACCGTGAATTGCGCCGGGAAGTCTATGAAGCCTTTGTCACCCGCGCTTCCGACATGGGCCCGGATGCCGGCACTTGGGATAACACTCAGGTTATGGCCGAAATCCTCAAACGTCGACATGCCCTGGCGCAGTTACTGGGTTTTGAGAACTATGCCGAGCGCTCGCTGGCCACCAAAATGGCTCGTAGCGTGGACGAAGTGCTCGGCTTTTTGCATACCCTGGCGGAAAAATCCAAGCCGGTGGCGGAACAGGACATCGCTAACCTCAAAGCATTCGCTCACCAGAGTCATGGGGTCGAAGAGCTTGAAGCCTGGGATATTGGCTATTACAGCGAGAAATTACGCCAGCAGCGTTACGATGTTTCGCCAGAAGCTCTGCGTCCCTGGTTCCCGGTAGACAGAGTCGTTCCTGGTCTGTTTGCGGTTGCCGAGAAGCTCTTTAATATTCAGATAGAGGCCAAGCCTGAGGTCGAAACATGGCATCCGGATGCCACCGCCTATTGCATCAGCCGGGACGGTGAGCCAGTGGCCTGGTTCTATCTCGACCTGTTCGCCCGCCAGGGCAAACGGGGCGGTGCCTGGATGGCGGATTGCCGTGTGCGCTGGCGTAACCTCAGAGGCCATCTGCAATTGCCGGTAGCCTTCCTGACCTGCAACTTCACAACGCCGGTTGGCGACAAGCCCTCGCTGCTGACCCATGACGAAGTCACCACCTTGTTTCATGAGTTTGGTCACGGCTTGCATCATATGCTGACCCAGGTGGACGTCGCGGATGTTTCCGGTATCAACGGCGTGGCCTGGGACGCGGTCGAGTTGCCCAGTCAGTTCCTCGAAAACTGGTGTTGGAATCCGGAATCACTGAACCTGATTGCAAGGCATCATGAAACTGGCGAGCAACTTCCCCAAGATCTGCTGGAGAAGTTGCTGGCGGCCAAGAATTTCCAGGCTGGCATGCAGATGGTGCGGCAACTGGAATTCTCGCTGTTTGATTTCCGCTTGCACGCGGAGTTCACCGACACGTCGCCGACCAATCCGCTGGAGATGCATCGCAAAGTTCGGGAGGGCATTGCTGTGGTGCAGTTGCCGGAGTTTAACCGCTTCCCCAACAGCTTCTCTCATATCTTTGCCGGCGGTTACGCGGCTGGCTATTACAGCTACAAGTGGGCGGAAGTACTGGCGGCGGATGCCTTCTCGCTGTTCGAAGAGCGTGGCATCTTTGATCCTGAGACTGGCAGGGCCTTCCTGGAAAACATTCTGGAGAAAGGCGGTTCCCAGGAGCCGATGGAGCTGTTCAAGGCTTTCCGGGGCCGGGAGCCTGAAGTAGGTGCGCTGTTGCGTCAGACTGGTATTACCCAGGAACCGGCTGCAGCCTGAACCGGCTTATGGTGAGCGCCATACGTTTCGAGGCTCACGTTTTTTTGGAGATTTAGCTATGGCCAGTCCCAAGCGTTTTATTGCCGGCGCAGTCTGTCCCCGCTGTGCAGAGATGGACAAGATCATGATGTTCACCACGGACGAAGGTCAGTTCAGGGAGTGCGTTGCTTGCGGTTTTTCTGATCAGCAGGCCGAGCTGGAAGAAACTGCTGAGCTTCAGACCCGGGTAAACAAGCGCAAAAACGTAGACGACCACACCGTCAAACAGGTGGTGTTTTTCAAGGCCGGGTCAAATGATGAGGATGACGAAGGCCCAGCCGGGCAGTAGTCAGAGTATGCGTGCGGATAGCATAGACGGCGCGGGATCACCTTACTTGCTCTGGTTATCCAGCCAGGCAAATCGGGGCACTTGCTCCCCTGCAACCTCGACGGTCTCGGTGAACATAGTGAGGGGGCGGACCCACAGGCTGAAATCTCCGTACAGGCAGCGATAGACCACCATCTGTTCTTCCGTTTCACTGTGGCGTGCGACACCGAGAACCTCGTAGTGCTGCCCTTTATAGTGCTGATAGAGCCCTGGTTTAATAGTTGTGGCCATCCCTTCTCCCCTTTCTGAGTAGCGGTCGTCCAATAAGAAGAGTCTCAGTTTTTCAGCTTGTAGCGCCCTGGCCCGAGGAAAATAACCGCCAACGCGGTAAACAGAAAGAAGCCTTGTAGTTCGAGCGCCCAGCCTCCTCCATTGCCACCTAGCGCCAACAGCTGGTTGCCATGGGCCAGGGCAATGGCAACCAGCATGTTGAACATGATCAACAGTGCACCGATACGGGTCTGATAGCCAAGGATAATCATCAGCGGCGCAATCAGTTCCCCGATAAAGACGCCATAGGCAAAAACAGTCGGGATGCCATGTCCCGCAAGCATACCCTCAATACCGCTGATGCCGTGGAACAGTTTTGTAACCCCATGGAACAGCATAAGTCCGCCAAGAGTCAGACGAATAATCAGTTTTCCGAAATCGGCGCTTTCAAGCATGGGGCTGCATTCCTGATGGGTCTGTGCGGGTTTAGCGTTTAAAGAGGCGGTATTAAAGCCCGCGAATATCCTCATGTAAAGGTGCCAGTAGAGCAAGTAGCCGGTTTTGCGCGCCAGTGGTTACGCCGTTCTGCTCCATGGCGAGTATCAGGTTCTCTGTCAGCGCGTTGAACTGGGTCTCGGTGACATCCATTGCGGAATGGGATTCCCGCATCTCCCGCTCTGGGGTTTGAGGATACTGACATGCTGTTAAACTTCCGAGAAGCAGCAGCAACAACAAGGTTGAATTAATGGCTTTCATAAAGCGCTCCGGTTTCATCAAAAGCTCCCTTGCAACGCCAGATACGCACCCTGCTGATTTTCCAGCCCGGCAATATCACCGAGATTTACCCAGGCTGCGGTAACCGCAAGGTGGCGATCCGGCACCCAGGCTACAAACAGGTCCCACCAGTCGTCTTCGTCCGCAAAGTCCAGATTATCCGGTTTTTGCCGGTACTCCACGCCGACCAGCCAGCGCCAGCGTGCCGCCCCACTCCCGGTCACTGGCATAGCCACTGAGCAAGGCCCAAGGTACCAGGCCTCCACCGGCACTGCCCTCAATGGTAGTGACGCCGCCGGTCGCCCAGATTCGGCTGCCGGGGCCGGCGCTTGCGACTGGGGCCACCAAGGCTGTCAATATCAGTGTGTGACACAAAATCCGAATTAGCAGTGTCATCTAAGTGGCTCCGGGGAGGTGTTGGGTGCTGGCTGAAGGTCCGCGACACGAGCCGTAAACTCTTCGGCCCATTGGGCAATTGCACCTGCCGCCATGGGCCATATCAATCGTTGACTTCACAATCAGCTGATCCTGGGGTTGGGTGTTCAGATTCAGCACAAAGGATTTGTCGATTTTGAGTTCGTGCACCGAGAGCTGCCGCAGTTGCGACAGGGATGAGTAGCCGGTACCGAAATCATCAACGGACAGTTTGACCCCCAGAGCTTTTAGTTTCTCCAACGTTTGTATAGCGGTGTCGGCATCGTGCATGAGGACGCTTTCGGTGATCTCGAAGGTCAGCTGGTCCATCCGATCCCGCCAATGATGGAACACTGAAAGTACTTCATCGGGCAGGTGTCGATCGGCCAGGTCAAGAGCTGACAGGTTTATGGCAACGCCAATGTTGAGGCCAGCCTGATGCCATTGTTGTGCATCCTCGGCGATTCGTTTCAGGATAAAGTGAGTCAGCTCGTGAATCTGACCGGAACGCTCTGCCAAACCGATAAACTCTTCCGGGTTGATAAAACCGAGATCCGGATGCTTCCAGCGTATGAGTGCCTCCACTTGGGTGAACCTGACTTGTCCAAACCGTATTTTCGGCTGGTAGTTCATGAACAGTTCGCCGCTCTGGCGGGCGCTTGCCAGATCACGAATCAGCCGCAGGCACGTTCAGCACGGCTATATGAATCTGCAGGTTGATGGGAGTGTCCCGGATAACGACCGGGAGTTGAGCGTGGCTACGAAGCCGGGTCAGTTGTTTCCGCAGCTGGATTTCGTCTTTACCTTGAAACAAAGCAATAAATTCGTTGCCACCGGTGCGGCCAAAAACACAGTCGGGGGGAAGCTGCCCCTGCAATCGCAGGCCCGTCGCCAGAATGGCCTGATCGCCAATACCAAAGCCCAGGGTATCGTTGAGGGCCTTGAAGTCGGTCAGCGAGAAACCGATCAGGTAGCCAGGCTGACGCTGCTGAAACCATTGCAGCAGAGTATGTTCGACGGCCTTCCTGTTCGGCAGACCGGTCAGGTCATCGTGCAAGGCGTGATGCCGGATACGATGCTCGCGCGCTCGAATCCGAAAGCGCATTTCGGTCAGTGCATTACTCAGGGTGTTGAGTTCACCGCTGGTTTTCATATCGGGTGGTTCAGCATCCGGGTTATTGCCAATGGCTGCAGCAAAACGGGCCAGCTCCAATACCGGCCGGCCCAAAGCGCGGGCAGTGATCAGCACCAGCAGACCGGCAATCGCCAGGGCAGCACTGACCAGCAAGGCCATATCAAAGGCGAGCTGATAATACGTTGCGAGGGCGGTTGCACGGTCGCTGAGCAGCAGCGCGGTGATTGTTGAGTCTGGCTCATCTCTGAGCGTCACAGATTTCACGAAGTAACGTCTGTTTTCCATCAGGTCGGT
>JBDNIR010000325.1:0-1841 GCA_041688195.1 Marinobacter sp. | reverse complement strand
CTTTTCTGTTTTCATTGTAATAATTAGCTTACTAGTATTACCTGTTGATCATATTTCAATGATAAAGAGAATCGGTATGGAGCATGAAGCTATGAGAGACCAGTTTCCCTTTGCAGTTGCCCGAGTGACCCGCCGATGGCGTAAACTGCTGGATGAGCGCCTGAAAGACCTTGGTGTAACCCAGGCCCGCTGGACCACCATGGTGTACCTCCAGCGCGGTGGCGAGGGCTCGACTCAGCGCGAGCTTGCCAGCCTTATGGCGATTGAAAATCCGACGCTGGTGCGTCTTCTGGATAGTCTTGAAGAACAGGGCCTGATCCAACGTCGGCTTTGCCAGCACGATCGCCGTGCCCGTCGCCTGCATCTGACCGAAGCGGGTGAATCGTTTATGGACGACTTGAATGCCCGCGCCAAGAAACTTCGGGACGAGATGCTGGAAGGCGTTAGTGAGAACGATATCGACGTCGCTTTGGGCGTTTTTAACCAAATCATGGTGAACGGCGACCGTCTCAAATAACGGGGTCAATCTCGCCGGGGGGTTCTCCTACCGACCATTCCCTTGAAGCCCTGCGTTCCCGGTATGGCGAGCGCTGGCGATGGTTCGCTGTTGCAACGGTGATGCTGGGCACTATAGCAACCGTGCTCAGTGCCACCATCGTCAACGTGGCGCTACCAGATATAATGGCTGAATTTGGTATTGGCCAGGGCCAGGCACACTGGCTGGCGACCGGATTTATCGCAGCTATGACTATCACGATGCTGACCACCGGCTGGTTGCTGGACCACTTTGGCCTTCGCAAGACCCTGGCCTCGGCGATGCTGTTGTTCAGTGCCGTTTCCATCGTCGGAGGCTTCAGCCCTACCCCTGAGGCCCTGATTGCCGCCCGTGTGGCCCAGGGCGCGTTTGCCGGTTTGATGCAGCCGATGGCGATGTATCTGGTGTTCCGCATTTTTCCGAAGGAGCGCCGGGGCCAGGCCATGGGCATCTATGGCATGGGTGTTATTCTCGCGCCTGCGTTGGGACCGGTGTTGGGTGGCGTGTTGGTGGACCAGCTCAATTGGCGGTATGTGATGTTTGCGCCGGTGCCGGTGACGCTCTTTGGCGTCTACATGGTGTGGAAATTTCTACCCAGGCCAGTAGCCGTCCTCCAGTCTTACCCGTTTGATCTTAAAGGTTTCCTGCTTCTTGCGGTGACGATTCTCGCCAGTCTTGATGCTTTGAACCGTTTCCAAATGCCGGCGGGCAACCTTGCTATGATTGTTGCCGGGGCGCTGGTGGCCTCAACAGCACTGGTGCTTTTCGTGTTGAGGGAGCGGGCGGCGCCGCACCCCTTATTGCAAATAAAGCTGCTGCGTCAGCCCAGCTTTCTGTATGCCAATATTGGTGCGATTGCCCTCGGTCTTGCCCTGTTCGGCTCCACCTATCTGATTCCCCTGTTTGTCCAGACAGCGCTTGATTTTTCCGCCACCGATGCTGGTTTGATGATGTTGCCAGCCGGCATTGTACTGGGCATGACGTTCCCTATTGCCGGTCGTATGGCGGACAAGCGTAGTCCGCGAATGCTGATCACCTTTGGCATGGCGATGTTTGCCTTGTCTGCCGCCCTGTTTGCGCTGTCCGATCTGGCGGTAGGCTTTGGCTGGCTTGCCCTGTGGGCAGTTATCGGCCGTATCGGGCTTGGCTTTATGCTGCCGGCGCTATCCACCGGGGCGCTGAACCCGCTTGCAACCCATGAGCTTGGATACGGTTCCAGCACCATCAACTTTACCCGCCAACTGGGCGGCGCCTATGGTATCAACCTGGTGGCCCTGACGCTGGAATACGGTGAGCACGCTGGCGG
>JBDNIR010000324.1:0-8979 GCA_041688195.1 Marinobacter sp. | reverse complement strand
GTCCATGCCTGGCATTTGCAGGTCCATAAAGACCAGGTCAAACACTTTTTGTCGTGCTTTTCTCAGGGCTTCGAAGCCGCTGGCAGCGCCTTCGGCAGGAATGTTGCAATCGTTGAGAAGGGTAAGTACGAGCTTGAGGTTTGCTTCATTGTCGTCCACCGCGAGCACGCGAGGTGACACCGACACCCGGCCCTCAGCAACACGCTCGACGGTTAGCAATGTCTCATCGCGGTGGTGAATGCCATGCACCAGCATCAGTAGTTCATCGTAAAGCGGCGCCCGGCAGACGGGTTTGGTAATATGGCCGCTGGCAAGACCTGGCAACCCGTTATCGTGGGTTTCCAGTGTTGGCGTCATCAGCAGCGAGCGGCAGTCCCTCTCAACTTCAAGGGTTCTCAGCAGGTCTCGATACTGGCTTGAGTTAAGTAGGTGGCGGGTTATGCCCACAATTGCGACAGCATAACCCGCTTGCTGCTGCTGGGCGATCTCAACTTTTTCCAGCAGGTCGGCGGGGCTGGAAGCACGATCAACCCCAACGCCCCAGTCCCGCAGAATATGCTCAACAGAAAGACCCGTGGTTTTCTGCGTTTCCAGGTAAACAATGCGCTCTCCCTTGAGGGCATCCCGGGAAGTGGTCACTTCGTTGGCAGTCGACAGCTCCGTATTCAGCGTAAACCAAAAGGTGGAACCTTTTCCGAGCTCGCTTTCGAGACCGATTTTGCCGCCCATTTCCTCCACAAGTCGCTTTGAAATAACCAGCCCCAGGCCTGTGCCACCGTATTGGCGTGCGGTTGACGCATCAGCCTGGCTGAAGGCATTGAACAACGACTGCTGCTGTGCCCGGGAAAGTCCCACGCCGGAATCGGTAATGCTAAGTCGCAGGATGACTCGTTGGGTCTCGGAGTTCTCTTCTTCCAGGCTGGCCCGCAGCACCACTTCACCGGTCTGAGTGAACTTAATAGCATTATTGACCAGGTTGGTTATGACCTGCTTGACCCGTAGAGGGTCCCCCACAACATCATCCGGCACATCATTGTAAACCAGGGGAACCAGGTCGAGGTTCTTGCTATGGGCCGCTGGCGCCAGCATTACCATCACATCTTCAACAATATCGCGAAGCTGAAAGGGCACGCGATCAAGAATCAACTTGCCAGCCTCGATTTTTGAGAAGTCGAGGATGTCATTGATGATGGTAAGCAGAATTTCGGAAGATTTACGGATCGTGTTCAGGTGGTCCCGCTGTTGCTTGGGCAGCGGGCTTTTCAGCAGTAATTCGGTAAAGCCGATAATGCCGTTCAGCGGTGTCCGGATTTCATGGGACATATTGGCGAGAAATTCGGATTTGATACGGCTGGCTTCAAGTGCTTCCTTGCGGGCCAGATCCAGTTCGATATTCTGGATCTCGATGGTCTCCAGAGTTTCTCGCAGGTCTTCCGTGGCCTGATCAACGTTCTGCTGCATTTCGGCCTGGGCTTTGCTGAGTTCCTCAGCCATCGCGTTCAGGCCGGACTCCAACTGCTCGAATTCGGGCCCGGCCCGAGTGTAAACGCGGGTGTCCAGTTTGCCTTCCTTGAGCCGGGCGACGGCGTTATTCAGTTCAAACACCGGGTCGGTAAAGGAGCGACTCATTCGCAGGGCGATCAGCACATTGATGCCTACCCCGGCTATAATCAGCAGCAAGCTGATCAGCAGAGCTTTGTAGGTTTCCTTATCCGTTCGCAGGTGAGACATCTCAACTGACACCCAGCCGATAGGCGTCACGGCACTGGGCGTGGTGCGACGGTTTTCCATCTCCAGCATGCTCTCGAGCATCAGGTCTTGCAGGTAAACGGGGGTTAGAAACAGTGTGCTGTCGTTGCCTGGTAGTCGAAAGGTTTCCCGGGCACTCACCAGATCTGCTGCAACCGGGTTGTCGAGCTTGGGGCCGATGTGAAGAAGGGGTTTTCGATTGGCATCAAAAAAAGTCAGTGACCGGACGTCGTTTTCTTCCAGGAGTGCATTGGAAAGGCTGTTGAGAAGGCTTCGGTTGGCAGTAAACATACCGTATTCGGCGCCAGCGGCGAGTTGCCGGGATAGAGAATCGCCTCGGTCGCGAAGCAGTTGCTCGATGTTACTCACCCAGCTGTAGGTGAAAAAGACGCCCAGCATTAATGTGGTCAGCAGGGTGGGCACCAGAGTAACCACCTGTACTTTCTTGCGAATACCCCAACGACGCATGGCGTGGTTCCTGATTTCGCCCGACCTGATTCATCCGTACCAGTCGGGTATCGTCCCTGTCAGAATAGTAAGATCCGGTCCGTGCCTCTGCTCCGGTTCGGTTATAGCCCACAGTCATTTTAATAGCGATAAGCTGTATTGGGAGACTGTGTTTGATCCGCGTATGATGCGGGGCCTGAGTGTAACACAGGGTGCAGGTGAATAAGTGTGTTCAGTGCACTCCGAAATCGGCTGTCAGGAGCGAAAAATCCGATGCATTTCCCCACCATAGAAGAGTACGTCGGTCACACCCCGCTGGTGCGTCTGCAGCGGTTGCCAGGCCAGACCAGTAATATCATTCTGGCGAAACTGGAAGGCAACAATCCTGCCGGTTCCGTAAAGGACCGTCCCGCTATCAGTATGATTCAGGAAGCTGAAAAGCGAGGGGATATTAAACCGGGCGATACCCTGGTTGAAGCCACCAGCGGCAACACCGGTATTGCTCTGGCGATGGCTGCGGCTATAAAGGGCTACCGAATGGTGCTGATTATGCCAGCCAATGCCAGTGAGGAGCGTCGGGCCTCCATGCGGGCCTATGGTGCGGAAATTATTTCTGTGAGCAAAGAAGATGGCATGGAAGGTGCCCGCGACCTGGCGGGTCGTATGCAGTCGGAGGGTAAGGGTTTTGTGCTGGATCAGTTTGCCAATCAGGACAACCCGCTGGCGCACTATCGCACCACCGGTCCGGAAATCTGGCAGCAGACCGAGGGCAAGGTTACCCATTTTGTCAGCTCCATGGGCACCACTGGCACCATTATGGGGGTCTCCCGATATCTGAAAGAGCGCAATCTGGATGTCCGGATTATTGGCTTGCAACCAAAAGAAGGCGCTTCTATTCCGGGAATCCGGCGCTGGCCGGAAGCCTATATGCCGACCATTTTTGATGCCGCAAGAGTCGACGAAGTCATCGATATCGGCCAGCAGGAAGCCGAGGACAGCATGAGGGCTCTGGCGCGAGAAGAGGGCATATTCTGTGGTGTTTCCTCCGGCGGCTCCATAGCGGCGGCCCTGCAGCTTTCCAGGCAGGTTGAAAATGCCGTTATTGTGGCCATCATCTGTGATCGGGGTGATCGTTACCTGTCAACGGGTGTGTTTCCCAGTGCCTGATTCAGCCAATTGCTATCCAGGAATGAAAGAGTTATGAGCAGACGACGCGGGAAAAGCCTGCCGGTCGAGCCGGTCCAGTGTGGTATTGAAAAGCTGAGTCATGACGGCCGTGGTATTGCTTACCGGAACGGTAAGATCCAGTTCGTGGATGGCGCCATGCCGGGAGAATCCGTGGTTGCCAAAGTGGTTGGCTCGCGCAGCAAGTTTGATGAGCTGCGAACCCTTGAGGTACTGACCGCGGCGCCAGAACGGACCACGCCACCCTGCGATTTTACCGACCTGTGCGGCGGCTGCAGCCTTCAGCACATGACCGGTGATGCCCAGATAGAGTTCAAGCAAAAGACCCTGCAAGAAAACTTTGCGCATTTTGGGGGCATCGAACCTTTACATTGGGAGCCGCCGATGCGCTCAACTGAGCTTGCATACCGACGCAAAGCAAGACTGGGTGTGCGCTTCGTTCCCAAGCGTGACTCGGTGCTGGTGGGGTTCCGTGAAAAACGTAATACCTTTCTTACGGATATCACCCGTTGCGTCGTTATGGATGCACGGATCGGGGAGCGCATTACGGATATCAGGGAGTTGCTCTACGGACTAGAGGCGCACAATACCATCGCGCAGATTGAGGTTGCTTGCGGTGATGACGCTGCGGCGCTGGTGTTCCGCAACATGGAAGCCCTGTCGGCTCAGGATCATGCGGCACTGGTTAGCTTTGGTCAGGCCCGCGATTTGCATATTTATTTGCAGCCAAAAGGGCCGGATACCGTTCATCGTATTTGGCCGGAAGAGGGTGAAGAGCGGTTAAGTTATCGAATAGAGGCGTTTGATCTGACCCTGAAGTTCCACCCGATGGACTTCACCCAGGTGAACGCTGATATCAATCAGAAAATGGTGGCGCGCGCGGTTGACTGGCTAGAGCTCAAACCGGAGGATCGGGTGCTGGATCTGTTCTGTGGCCTGGGCAATTTTACCTTGCCTCTCGCCCGTCAAGCTGGCCAGGTTGTCGGGGTGGAGGGCGATGACGCCATGGTCGTCCGTGGCTGGGAAAATGCATCGCTCAACGGGCTCGACAACGTCAGCTTTTACGGCGCCAATCTTCAGGCTGATTTCACGTCGGAGCCTTGGGCTGCGGAAGGCTTTGACAAGATACTGATTGACCCGCCCCGTTCCGGTGCCCAGGAGATTTGTCAGTACCTGGCCGCATTTGGGGCAAAGCGTATTGTGTATGTGTCTTGTAACCCCGCCACGCTGGCCAGGGATGCGGGTGTGCTGGTCAGTAAGGGCTATTATCTTGTTCGTGCTGGTGTGATGGACATGTTCCCCCACACCGCCCATGTGGAGTCGATTGCCGTCTTTGAACGGGCTTGAGTCAACATAATAAAGCGACAAAAACGGAAGTGACATGGTAAAAGTTCGTGAAGACTACGCTTTGACACCGGATGGTCAGGTCGATATCGAGAGCTGGGTACGCCAAATCCAGTCCCAAACCAATCTGGTCGACGTAGACCAATTTCGGCGTGCCTGCGAAAAAGCCGCCGAAATCGACCTGCAGGCCTTTCGTGAGGATCGCCTCTGGGCGCCCGGCTCCAGCAGTTTTCGAACCGGCCTTGAAATGGTCCAGGTGCTGGTAGAGCTGCACCTGGACCAGGCCAGTCTGGTCGCTGCGATACTTTACCGCGCTGTGCGCGAAGAGCGGGTGCCACTGGCGGAGATCCGGAAAGAATTTGGCGATGAAATTGCCGGGCTGATCGACGGCGTGCAGCAGATGGCAGCCATTTCGGCTATTCACCATCCCCTCAATAGCGCCGTGCTCGGGCAGAGCCAGGGCCAGTTGGACAATGTTCGCAAAATGCTGGTTACCCTGATTGATGACGTCCGGGTAGCGCTGATCAAGCTGGCCGAACGGACCTGTGCGATTCGAGCGGTTAAGAATGTCTCCTCCGATAAGCGCATGCGAGTCGCCCGGGAAGTTTTCGATATCTATGCCCCGTTGGCGCAGCGTCTTGGGATCGGACACATCAAGTGGGAGCTCGAAGACCTTTCGTTCCGTTATCTTCATGAATCCGCCTACAAGAAAATCGCCAAACTGCTTGATGAAAAACGATTGGATCGGGAAGGTTACATCCGCAAGGTTCTGGACACCCTTGAGGCAGAGCTCAAAGTGGCGGAGATCAAAGGAGATCTCGCGGGTCGTGCCAAGCACATTTATAGCATTTGGCGAAAAATGCGCCGTAAAGGTATCGATTTTTCCCAGGTTTACGATGTCCGGGCGGTTCGGGTACTGGTGCCCGAAATCCGGGACTGCTACGGCGCGCTTGGTATTGTCCACGGCCTTTGGCGTCATATTCCCAATGAGTTCGATGATTATATCGCCAGCCCCAAAGAGAACGGCTACCAGTCTCTGCATACAGCCGTTATAGGTCCTGAAGGCAAGGTCATGGAGGTGCAGATACGTACCCACAAAATGCACGAAGAGGCCGAACTCGGTGTCTGTGCGCATTGGCTTTACAAGGGCATGGACAAGGGCAACCGGTCCACCGGCTACGATGCCAAAATCAACTGGCTGCGCCAGGTACTGGAGTGGCAGGAGGATCTTGGAGACTTGTCCGGCCTGGAAAATCATATCAAAGGGGATATTGCGTCTGACCGGGTTTACGTTTTTACGCCGGAAGGTCATGTGGTGGACCTGCCTCACGGCGCCACGCCGGTGGACTTTGCGTACAGGGTCCATACCGAAGTCGGGCATGCCTGTCGTGGGGCGAGGTTGAACGGCCGTATCGTTCCGTTAACCTACCCTCTGAAAACCAGTGATCAGGTCTTTATCCTGACTTCCAACAACCCGGCACCGAGTCGCGACTGGTTGAATCCCAGTCTTGGCTACATTCAGACTTCCCGGGCCCGGGCCAAGGTTACCCACTGGTTTAAAGAGCAGAATCGCGATCGCAACATAGCGGACGGCCGCGCCATTATCGAGGATGAGTTCAAGCGGCTTTCCCTCTACGACGTCGACCTCGACCAACTGGCGGTCAAAGTCAATCTGCGCAACGCGAAAGACATGTTTGCTGCGGTTGGGGCTGGTGATTTACGCCCGACTCACGTCGCCAATCTCGCTCAACAACTGTTGGAGCCCCGTACCGAACAGCTTGATTTAAAGCTTACGGCCCGCCGCAAGAACGGTTACGACACCGAATCCGATATTCAGATTCAGGGTGTAGGAAAACTCAAAACCCAAGTGGCCAAATGCTGCAAGCCGCTACCCGGCGATCCAATCGGCGGGTACATCACCGTCGGCCGCGGCGTCACGGTACACCGCCAGGATTGCCTGACTTTCCTGCACCTGCGGGAATACGAACCGAACCGAATCATCGAAGTAAACTGGGGCGGCAAGCCCGAAGCAGTCTACCCGGTGGATATCGAGATCGAGGCCTATGACCGGTCCGGGTTGCTCCGGGATATCACTCAGGCGCTGTCGTCCTCCAAAAGCAACGTGTTGGCGTTGAATACGATCTCCAATCCCGACGACAACTCGGCAACCATGGTGGTGACCGTGGAGATTTCCAGTCTCGAGCAGCTGGCAAGATTGCTGGCCCAGATTCGAAATCTGCCGAATATTCTCGAGGTCAGGCGTAAACGCCACTAGTTTGGAACAAACCATGCCCTATTCGATCGCGCAACCTAAAGCGTACCGATAGGTACAATCCGTAACCATTTAACAGACTTCAAGTAGTAGGCTTCGTCTACACTTCGAGTGACAATAGTCATATGACAGTGGTTGAGAGCGATCATGAGTCGCACAGAGTCGCTAACCGGACACTTCCGGCGCAGTGAAAGCAGGAGTTTTTGCTTATGAAGATTAAGGATCTGGTGAAATACTGGGACAAGCATGCCCGCGGTCGTCTGACCCGTGACGCCTACTTTATGGCCTTGTCAGATCAGCATCACCAGCGGTTGGAGAAATTGTCGGCTCTTTACCCGATGAAGTCATCCCAGGATCTTATCCGGGACCTTATCTCGGCTGCGCTGGATGAGCTGGAAACCAGCTTCCCTTATGAGCAAGGGACCAAAGTCGTCGCGTATGATGAAGATGGTTTTGAGATCTACGAAGATCAGGGACTGACACCGAGATTCGTTAGCCTGGGCCAGAAACATATTCAGAAATTGAAAGCGCGCCGGCTCGAATCTGTGGCCTGATAAGGATGGGACAGGCCGGGTGTTGTTCACTCACCGGCTGACCTGCCCGAATTACTGGTCCTTGTTTGTCAGCTTGTCTTTGAGCGGGCTCTGGCGCACCAGATCGTCGAGCGCCGCCGCGATCATATCGTTAAGAATGTCGCTTTCGCTTCTATCCGGGTAGAGTTCCGCCAACGCCGCCAAACGCGCGGCATCCTCCAGTGGTAACCTGAGATTGTAATCGTGTGTCCGCTCTACGGATTCTTTTTTCTTCTCCCAATGCTTGGGCAAATCAGTGACTTTCATGGACGCTCCTTCAGGGTATTCTTCAACAGAGAACCTTTGAACCGATAAGTCTGTCGCCGTGCGGGACTTAATTCACGACCGCAGCCGAATGGGCAATGGACTTGGTTTGATGTTCCTTAGTATCGTAATAACCTTCGGTCTTCGTCAATTTAAAAGGATGCCCTGTGACAGAATTGCACCCGGATCTCAGAGAAAACGTACGCCTGTTGGGAGATTTGCTAGGCCAGAGTATTCGCCAGCACCCGGGCCAGGAATGTTTTGACCTGATTGAAGAAATCCGCGCTGCGGCGAAATCCGACCGGCGACAGGAGAGTGGTTCCGGCCAACGTCTGGTCAGCCTGCTCAGTAATCTTCGGGATGACCAGTTGCTGCCAGTTACCCGGGCATTCAATCAGTTTCTCAACCTCGCCAACCTTGCTGAGCAATACCATGGTGTGCGGCGCAAACGAGGCCATTCTTCAGATTTGATGGTGGAGTCACTGGACGATGTCTTCGGCCGTCTCAAAGCCAAAGGCATAAGCCAGGACGAGCTGCATCGAAGAGTCACTGAACTCAACATTGAATTCGTGCTGACAGCGCATCCCACGGAAGTAGCGCGACGAACACTGATCATGAAATACGATGACATTTCGGACTGTCTTGGCAAGCTCGATCATGAAGACTTGTTACCGACTGAGCGGGAGGAAATCATCACCCGGTTGCAGCAGCTGATCACTGAGGCCTGGCATACCGACGAAATCCGATACGAGCGTCCGACAGCGGTTGATGAGGCCAAGTGGGGATTTGCGGTTATCGAAAATAGTCTGTGGCAGGCGCTGCCGCGATTTCTCCGGGGTCTTGACCGGTCCTTGATGGAGGCCACAGGCCAGGGGCTGCCCTATGATGCGGCACCGATTCGACTGGCTTCGTGGATGGGCGGGGATCGGGACGGCAATCCGAATGTTACTCATGAAGTCACCCGCAAGGTCTTCCTGCTCGGGCGCTGGATGGCAGCGGACCTGTACCTGCGTGATATTCAGTCGCTGCGGGCCGAGCTGTCGATGTGGCAGGCTAATGAAGCTCTCACAGAAGTGGCAGGGCTTTGCAGGGAGCCATACCGGGAGGTGCTGGGCCGTTTGCGTGAGCGTCTCATCAGGACCCGCG
>JBDNIR010000049.1:0-9054 GCA_041688195.1 Marinobacter sp. | reverse complement strand
TCCGGAGGGCTTTATGCCAGCGGCCGCGCCCGGTGCGGGTCAGGGCAGAGTGGTTGCTTTTTCGGATGGCCTGGCTTCATTCTCGGTATTTGTGGAATCGGCGGTAGCGGTCAATATGCCCACTGGAGCCTCCCGTATTGGTGCAACGACCGTCTATATGCGAAAAGTCGAGGTTGGCAATCGGAGTTTCCTGGTGACTGTGGTAGGGGAGATTCCGCCGTCCACGGCCATGCGGGTTGCAGAGTCCGTCGATATTGAAAATGCCTTTTTGGCGGGCAGGCATCAGCCGTGATTTTAGAGCGAGGTCGTGTAGTAGCTGAGAAAGGAAATCAGGTCTGGGTGCAGACCATCCGGCAGAGTGCCTGCCAGAGTTGCAGCGCCAGACAGGGTTGTGGGCAAAGGGCACTGGCCAGCATGACGTCTGGTCGCGCTAACCAGATATTGGTTGATAATCACTTGAACGCCCGGGTCGGTGATGAGGTAACTATATCGATCACAGAATCGGCACTATTACACGCCTCGCTGTGGGTATATGCGGTGCCGTTGTCAGCCTTGTTGGTGGGAGCTGTGTTGGGCCACCAGTTGGCGCCTGGCTCCGACGGGCTTGCCATCCTGCTGGCCGGTTTGGGGCTGGGGCTTGGCTTTTTGCTGGTATACCGCCACCAGAGGTCTGCTGGTTCACATTTTCAGCCGCAGCTTCAAGGTATTGAAAATTCATCTTGAGCCTTTACGTTTTATTAAGCTGCCAACGTTGTCAGTGGCAAATGAACACAAGTCGTGTAGTCGATCCTGAAGGAGTTCTGAATGCAAAATGATAATGGTGATCGCACTGGAAAAGTAATGAAAAACGGCCTGGGCGCTTTTCACCTGGTGCTTTTGATGGTCCTGAGTTTAGCTGCTCAGACGGCTTCTGCCCGAAGCCTCCCGGATTTTACCGATCTGGTAAAAGAGAACTCCGCTGCGGTTGTAAATATCAGTACAACTCAGGCGCGGCCTCAAAATACCGGTAATATGCCGTTCAGCGAGCGCCAACTCGAGCAGCTGCCTGAGTTCTTCCAGGATTTCTTCCGGGGTCCCCAGTCACCCTATGGTCAGGGTCACCCACGCGGGCAGGCGCCGATAACTTCCATGGGGTCAGGGTTTATCGTCTCCAAGGACGGCTATGTTCTGACTAATAACCATGTGGTTGAGGGTGCTGATGAGATCATCGTTCGTCTCAGTGATCGGCGAGAACTGCCCGCAACGCTGGTGGGTACCGATCCCCGGTCGGACTTGGCAGTGCTCAAGATAAACGACGGTGAAGACTTGCCAGTCGTACGTATCGGTCGGTCGAAGGATCTTGAGCCCGGCGAGTGGGTGTTGGCAATCGGTTCGCCATTCGGCTTTGATTACACTGTTACGGCGGGCATCGTCAGCGCGGTCGGCCGAGCGCTGCCAACCGAAAACTACGTACCTTTCATCCAGACCGATGTCGCCATTAACCCGGGGAACTCGGGCGGTCCGTTGTTTAATCTCGACGGCGAAGTGATTGGTATTAATTCCCAGATTTACACCCGTTCTGGCGGTTTTATGGGGCTCTCGTTCGCAATTCCGGTGGATGAAGCCATGAACGTCTTTGAGCAGATCCGCGATAAAGGCTCGGTGGCTCGCGGGTGGCTCGGTGTTCTGATTCAGGAAGTTAATCGTGATCTTGCAGAATCCTTTGGGTTGAAGCGCCCGCGTGGCGCGTTGATTGCTGAAGTTATGGTGGGTTCCCCCGCCGAGCAGGCAGGCCTCCGGTCGGGTGATATTGTGCTGGAGTACGAAGGCGAGTCGGTAGAGCTGTCCTCTGATTTGCCGCCTATGGTGGGTCGGACGCCGGTTGGCGAGTCCGCAACTCTTGACGTCTTGCGGGAAGGCCGTCGAATTGATCTGGATGTAGTGATTGGAAGGCTGCCGGAAGACAATGATTTAGCGGGCGCTACTCCGCAAAGTTACGGCCCTTCTGAAGGTCCGCTTGGAATGGTTGTAGAGCCATTGCCCGCCGATTTGATGTCATCATTGGGTATTGAGGGTGGAGTGCTGGTGACCAACGTGTCGAAGGGCCCCGCGCTGGAAGCCGGTGTGCGTCCCGAGGACGTGATCACCGAGCTGGATCGCCGTAAAATTACCTCCGTTGAGGAATTCCGGGAAGCGGTGGCTGATCTACCTGGGGGAAAGGCAGTCTCCATGCGTATTGTTCGTCAGGGACGGGCAACCTACCTGGTGATGAAGCCCTGATGCATGGGTGATGGGGCCTGTCGCCTGGCAGGTCGCTACACCGAGCAGCGTGTCATTGGTGTTGAGACGCCGCAGCAGCATGAGCGCGAGCTGATATCGTGAACATGGCAATAGCGGCCCACAACCGGTAAAATCCCAGCCCTAATTCCATACCCCCCTGACGGACTGGCCAGCCTGTTTGTCAGGAATGCAATTTTTGTCTTACACGAGCACCCTTTGTCTGTGACCGAACTGAGCCGTATCCGCAATTTCTCTATCATCGCCCATATTGATCATGGCAAATCCACACTGGCAGACCGCTTTATCCAGATGTGTGGTGGTCTGAGTGACCGTGAAATGGGCGAGCAGGTTCTGGATTCCATGGATCTGGAACGGGAACGTGGCATTACCATCAAAGCACAATGCGTCACGCTTCTGTACACCTCCAAGGTGGACGGCCACGAGTACAAGCTCAATCTGATAGATACGCCAGGACACGTGGACTTCTCCTATGAAGTCTCGCGCTCGCTTTACGCCTGTGAGGGTGCGTTGCTGGTGGTTGATGCGGGGCAGGGCGTTGAAGCCCAATCCGTGGCAAACTGCTACACGGCGATTGAGCAGGGGCTTGAAGTAGTACCGGTCCTGAACAAGATGGATCTGCCCCAGGCAGAGCCCGAGCGGGTGGCGCAGGAAATCGAGGATATTATCGGCATCGAGGCGGCTGATGCGGTCCGGTGCAGCGCCAAAAGCGGCATGGGTGTGGAAGATGTGCTGGAAGACCTGATTCGCCGCATCCCGCCTCCGACCGGGGATGTTGACGGACCGTTGCAGGCCCTGATCATCGACTCCTGGTTTGATAACTACCTTGGTGTTGTATCGCTGGTGAGAATCAAGCAGGGCAGCTTGCGCAAAGGTGACAAGATCGTCATCAAATCTACCGGGCGCACGTGGAACGCTGAAAAAGTCGGGGTGTTCTCACCCAAGCCCACAGAGACCGGCATATTGGGCACCGGGGACGTGGGCTTTGTGGTGGCGGGTATCAAGGACATTCATGGCGCACCAGTTGGTGACACGATTGTTCATAACAAGTTCGCGAGTACCACCAGTGCGTTACCGGGTTTCAAGAAAGTTAAGCCCCAGGTTTATGCGGGTCTGTTTCCGATTTCCTCCGATGATTACAACAGCTTCAGAGATGCGCTCGAAAAGCTGACCCTGAACGATGCCTCATTGTTTTTCGAGCCGGAGAACTCCGATGCTCTGGGTTTCGGCTTTCGCTGTGGCTTCCTCGGGATGCTCCACATGGAGATCATCCAGGAGCGTCTGGAACGGGAATACGACATTGACCTAATCACCACCGCGCCGACCGTTATTTACGAGGTGGTCACCAAGCAGGGGCAGACGATCACGGTCTCCAACCCTTCGCAACTGCCGGATATTGGTTCAGTTGAAGAAATGCACGAGCCCATTGTTGAAGCCAATATTCTGGTGTCACAGGAGCATCTCGGCGCGGTGATCGCGTTATGCGAAGAGAAGCGTGGCATCCAGCAGAGCATGGTGTTTCTGTCGAGCCAGGTTCAGCTCACTTATGAGTTGCCGATGGCGGAAGTGGTAATGGATTTCTTCGACCGCATAAAATCCGTCAGCCGGGGTTTTGCATCGCTTGATTATCAATTCAAACGCTTTCAGCTTGCCAACCTGGTCCGCCTGGACGTATTGATAAACGGCGAGCGCGTTGATGCGCTGGCACTGATTCTGCATCGTGACCAGGCCCATTATCGTGGGCGGGCATTGGTGGAAAAAATGAAAGAGCTGATTCCCCGGCAGATGTTCGACATTGCCATTCAGGCTGCCATAGGCAATCAGGTGGTATCACGGGTGACCGTCAAGGCGTTGCGCAAGAATGTCACCGCAAAGTGCTACGGTGGTGACGTGAGCCGGAAGAAAAAACTGCTGCAGAAGCAGAAAGAAGGTAAAAAACGCATGAAGCAGCTGGGTAATGTTGAGGTGCCTCAGGAAGCGTTCCTTGCCGTACTTAAAGTGGATAACTAGGACGTTTCGATGGATATTGATTTCCCGCTGATACTGGTCGTTCTGACCTTTGCTACTGGCCTGGTCTGGCTGGCGGACAAACTGTTCCTGAGAGCCAGGCGTGAAGGCCGGATGACGACTGACGGAGGCGCCGTCGCATCGTCCGGTACTGACGACGGGGTGGAAGCCCCTAAAGAGCCATACCTGGTTGACCTGAGTCGCTCGTTCTTCCCGGTGCTTGCCATTGTTCTGGTACTGCGCTCGTTTCTGGTGGAGCCCTTTCAGATTCCGTCAGGGTCCATGCTACCGACTCTGGAGGTGGGGGACTTTATACTGGTCAACAAGTTTGCTTATGGATTGCGGTTACCGGTTGCCGGCAACAAGGTGGTCGCGATAGACGATCCCGAACGCGGCGATGTCATGGTGTTCAAGTTTCCCGAAGACGGCGAGACCAATTACATCAAGCGGGTCATCGGTTTGCCTGGTGATCACCTTCGTTACCGTGATAAAACCCTGTTCATTAATGGTGAACAGGTGCCCACCGAGTTTATGGCTTCCTTGCCGCCGATCGAATTAAGACGTGAAATGCTCAGTGGTGCCACCCATGAGATCTTTTTGACCATGGGCCGCCGGAACGGCGCAGGTGACGGTGAATGGGTGGTTCCGGAGAACCAGTATTTCGTCATGGGCGATAACCGCGATAACAGCAATGACAGCCGGTTCTGGGGCATGGTGCCGGACGAACTGGTGGTTGGAAAGGCGTTTGCGATCTGGATGCACTGGGAATCGCTGACAAGCCTGCCAAGCTTTGGTCGTGTTGGCTATATTGAATAACAGGGGTAAACAAGAAGATGGAAAACACAAACCGGTCATCCGTTCGCTCCCAGAGCGGCGCCTCGACCCTTGGCATCCTGATCGTGGTGCTGTTTTTTGGCAGCCTGCTGACACTGGGCATCAAACTGGGCCCCATCTACCTTGATGATTACACCATTCAGGAAGCGCTTGAAGGTCTGGAGGGCACCAAGGGGCTTTCAAAAATGACGGTGGGGGAAGTGCGCAGCCTTATCAACAAGCGTTTGAGCGTGAATAACGTGCGCGGGTTCGATGCCAAAGCGATTACCGTTAAAACCGACGGCAACCAGGTTCAGATTGATGTGGACTACGAAGTCAGAACCGGCCTCGTCAGCAATGTGGATGCGGTAGTCCATTTTCAGCACAGTTATGAGATGACTGGCCAGTGAGTTCTTCCCCGGACCTGGATCAGCTGCAGCGGCGTATCGGGTACCAGTTCAATGACCCGGCGCGTCTGCTGTTGGCGCTGACCCATCGAAGTTATGGTAACGATAACAACGAGCGCCTTGAGTTCCTCGGTGATTCCATTGTTAATATGGCGATCGCTGAATCACTTTTTTTCACCTTCGAAAATGCCCGGGAAGGCCAGCTCAGTCGGCTGCGCGCAAGAATGGTCAAGGGTGTGACACTGGCAGAAATTGGCCGGGAGTTTGAGTTGGGCCAGTATCTGCGTCTGGGTTCAGGGGAGCTTAAAAGTGGCGGCTACCGGCGTGAATCAATCCTCGCAGACGCTGTCGAATCCATAATCGGTGCGATCTACCTGGATAGTGATTTTGAAACCTGTCGAACCCAGGTACTACGCTGGTTTGAGCAGCGGCTTCAGAAGCTGAGCATTCAGGATACCCAGAAGGATCCTAAAACCCGCTTGCAAGAGTATTTGCAGTCGCGCCAGTTTCCGTTACCCCAGTATGATGTTATATCCGTTGACGGGGAGGCCCACGCCCAGACATTCCACGTGTCCTGCGCACTGCCGTCCCTCGATCGTAAAACGGCCGGTGTCGGCAATAGTCGGCGTATCGCAGAACAGCAAGCGGCTCGTAATGCATTGAAGGCATTGGGTGTGGAGAATGAGTAATGAATGATATCACCCGTCCGGAAAACCCCGAGAGTCGATGTGGCTTTGTCGCCATTGTAGGTCGGCCTAACGTCGGCAAGTCTACCTTGTTGAACCATATTCTCGGGCAGAAACTCAGTATTACGTCGCGCAAGCCCCAGACTACCCGCCATCAGGTGTTGGGCATCAAGACCCAGGGCCCGGTGCAGGCTATTTATGTGGATACCCCGGGTATGCATGAAGAAGAGCCCCGGGCCATTAACCGCTACATGAACCGCGCTGCTACCTCCGCGCTGGTCGATGTGGATGTGGTGGTGTTTGTGGTGGACCAGACCAACTGGACTACCGCTGACGAAATGGTGCTGAAAAAGCTCGAGAGCCTTAAGTGCCCGGTGATCCTGGCGCTCAATAAAGTCGACAAGATTGAGAACCGCGACAGCCTGTTGCCACACCTGAGTATGGTGGCCAAGAAGCGGAATTTTTCCGATGTGATTCCGTTGTCTGCCCTTCGAGGTACCAATCTGAAGCCATTGGAAGAGGCTGTCGGCCGATATCTTCCTGAGAGTGTGCATTTCTATCCTGACGATCAGATTACGGATAAAAGTGAACGTTTTATGGCATCTGAAATGGTGCGGGAGAAGATTACTCGTCAGTTGGGTGCCGAGCTGCCGTATTCTGTAGCGGTGGAGATCGAAGAATTCCGGCGGGATAACAAGACGCTGCATATCTCGGCACTGATTCTGGTGGAACGAGAAGGCCAGAAAAAAATCGTAATAGGAGACAAGGGCGATCGACTGCGCCGGATTGGGCAGGAATCCCGCCTCGATATGGAGCGATTGTTTGACAGCAAGGTCATGCTGCGGCTTTGGGTCAAGGTTAAACGCGGCTGGGCAGACAGCGACCGGGCGCTCAAAAGCCTCGGAATGAACGACTTCTGAGGTGAGAATGCCGGGTTCAGTGAGTCAGGAACCCGCTTACGTGTTGCACCGACGTCCCTACCGGGAGACCAGCCTGCTGGTTGATGTCTTTTCCCTCACCGCCGGACGGATGACGCTGGTGGCACGGGGCGGTAACTCCGCCAAAAGCCCCCTCAAGGCCCAATTGCAGCCCTTTCAGCCCCTGCTTGTTGATTGGCAGGGCCGCAGTGATCTGAAAACCCTGACCCAGACCGACGTTCGTCACGGTCCGCGCCTGGTCCGTACCGGGGCACTTTACAGTGGTCTCTACATCAATGAATTGCTGCATCGGATACTGCCGCCGGGCGATCCCTATCCCGATCTGTTTGGCGCTTATATAGAAACCTTGCACGCGCTGTCGGAAACTGACGATATTGAGCCTGTGCTCCGACGTTTCGAGCGCATGTTTGCAGATGCCATGGGCTTTGGTTTTCAATGGGGCCGAGCTACCGACACCGGGCTGACAGTGGAACCAGGCCTTTACTACGGCTATGATCCGGAGCAGGGTATTGTGGCATCGGTTTCGCAGGATATCCGCCTGCGTCAACTGTCGGGTGAAGTATTGTTGGGGCTTGAAGCCGGTGATCTCGAGAGCCTGGCCTGCCGGCGTCTGGCCAAGCGTGTCATGCGCGTACTGATCGACCATCTTATGCAGGGCCGGCCCCTTCATAGCCGAAACCTTTTCATTCATCGCGGAGGAGAATCCCGTGAATCTTAGAGTATTGCTTGGTGTCAACGTTGACCATGTGGCAACCCTGCGTCAGGCCCGGGGCACCCGATATCCGGATCCGGTCCAGGCTGCGCTTATGGCGGAAGAGGCGGGAGCGGATGGTATTACCATTCATCCAAGAGAAGACCGGCGTCACATCCAGGAGCGGGATGTATTGTTGCTCAAGGAAATGTTGAATACCAAAATGAACCTGGAGATGGCCGTCACCGATGCGATGTTGGCGTTTGCCGAGCAGGTGCGGCCAGAGTGCGTTTGCCTGGTGCCCGAGAAGCGCGAAGAGTTGACGACCGAGGGTGGGCTAGACGTTGAGGGCCAGGAGGCCCGTATAGCAAAAGCCTGTGAACGACTGGCCCGGATAGGCGCCGAGGTTTCGCTGTTTATCGATCCGGCACCGGCACAGATTGATGCCGCTGTTCGCTGCGGTGCACCTGTAGTCGAACTCCATACCGGTGAGTATGCGGAGGCAGATAGCCCTGAGGCGGTGGAAGCGGCCTTTAAAACCATCGCTGATGCCGTCGCTTACGCGCGCAGAAAAGGCTTGATCGTCAATGCCGGTCATGGTTTGAACTATCACAATACTGAACGGGTCGCGGCCATTCCCGGCATCAACGAACTGAATATCGGCCACGCTATCATTGCGCGCGCGGTATTCACGGGTTTGAAAGATGCGGTAAGGGATATGCGGGCGATAATCGACAGCGCTCGGGTGCCCTCAGCCTGAAAAGCGTCACGGCGACTGCTTCGTCCTTCCTGGATCAGAGTGGCTGCGGAACAGGTGTTGCCAGTCCGTTTGTTCACTCCAGATGTCCAGCCGCTCAATGGCGGCCAGGACACCGTTTTTCGCTTCTTCAAGCTTGGCTGTCGAGCGTTTGAGGGCGGTTTCCAGAGTTTCCGCGGCACTCTGTAGCTCCGGTACGCCACAGTAACGCGTGGCGCCGTGCAGTTTGTGGATGCATTCCAGCAAGCCTTGCAGGTTTTTCTCCGCCCAGAATTGCTGTATTGCCTCCACATCGCTCGGGAGCTGTTCTAACAGCATACTGAAAAGCTCTTCTGCCAGATCGGTTTTGTCGGCCGCCAGCCGAACACTTGCTGCTACATCCACGCAGGCTTTCTGCTTCTGGCGCGTAGAGGGGCGAAGGCTGCGCCGGGTATCCCGTACCTCCGGAATAGTTGGCCCCTGGGCGCTGGTGTTGGTG
>JBDNIR010000048.1:0-20238 GCA_041688195.1 Marinobacter sp. | reverse complement strand
GCGCAGGTTACTGTGCAAAACCTCAAGGTTGTCCGTGTCGACGCTGAGCGCAACTTGCTGCTGATCCGTGGTGCTATTCCAGGCGCTACCGGTAGCGACGTTGTCATCAAGCCTGCAGTTAAAGCCTGAGGAGCGGTGCGATGGAATTGACAATTACAGGTAGCGGTAAGGGAATCTCTGTTTCCGATATCACGTTTGCCAAAGATTTTAACGAGGCACTGGTTCACCAGGTCGTCACTGCCTATATGGCAGGTAGTCGCCAGGGAACCCGGGCCCAAAAAACACGTTCAGAGGTTCGAGGCGGCGGTAAGAAGCCTTGGCGTCAGAAGGGTACCGGTCGTGCCCGTGCAGGTACTATCAGAAGCCCCCTGTGGCGCTCTGGTGGTGTAACTTTTGCTGCCAAGCCTCAAAACTTCGAGCAAAAAGTTAACCGCAAGATGTACCGTGCTGCTCTGTGCTCCATTTTTTCCGAGCTGGTTCGTCAGGGGCGTCTGGTGGTTGTGGATGACTTTAGTGTCGAAACTCCCAAAACCAAGGCGTTCAATGCAAAGCTGAAGGATATCGGTGTTAGCAACGCTCTTATCCTCGCCGAGAATGTCGAGCAGAACCTTCACCTGGCGTCCCGTAACGTGCCGCACATTGATGTGCGTGATGTTGCAGGTCTTGATCCGGTTAGCCTTGTGGCCTTTGAGAAGGTTGTCGTGACCGTTCCGGCTCTTAAGAAAATCGAGGAGATGCTGGGATGAATCAGGAACGTATTTACAAGGTTCTGCTGGGACCTCACGTGTCAGAAAAAACCTCAATGGCGTCCGAGCGTGGTCAGGTGGTGTTTCGTGTTGCCTCTGACGCGACCAAGCCCGAGGTAAAAAAAGCTGTTGAGCAACTGTTCAACGTTACCGTCAAAGGTGTTCAGATTATGAACCGTAAGGGCAAGCTTAAACGCACTGCCCGCGGTTTCGGTAAGCGTAATGACATTCGCAAGGCTTATGTGAAGCTTGCGGAAGGTCAGGACATCGATTTTCTGGATGTGGAATAAGGTAAAGGGGTCGTAATATGCCGATCGTCAAAACCAAGCCAACATCTCCTGGCCGCCGTCATGTTGTAAAGCTCTACAACCCTGACCTGCACAAAGGTAGCCCTTACGAGCCGTTGGTCGAAACTCTTAGTAAATCGGGTGGACGCAACCATTTTGGTCGCATCACTACTCGTCACATCGGTGGTGGTCACAAGCGCCATTACCGTGTCATTGACTTTAAGCGGACCAAAGATGGTATTCCGGCGAGTATTGAGCGCCTGGAATATGATCCCAACCGCTCTGCGCACATCGCGCTCCTGAAGTACGCCGATGGCGAGCGCCGTTATATTATCGCTCCCAAGGGTGTTCAGATTGGAGACCCTGTGCGCTCCGGCATCGACGCGCCGATTAAAGTAGGAAGCACGCTTCCGCTCCGGAATATTCCGGTCGGTTCTGTGATTCACTGCGTCGAACTCAAGCCTGGCAAAGGCGCCCAGCTGGCTCGCAGTGCGGGCGCATCCATACAGCTGGTTGCCCGGGAAGGTGCGTATGCAACAATACGTCTCCGCTCAGGAGAAATGCGAAAGGTGCTTGTTGATTGCCGTGCGACGTTGGGTGAAGTTTCCAACAGCGAACACAGCCTCAAGCAGCTTGGTAAAGCGGGTGCATCACGTTGGCGCGGTAAAAGACCAACAGTGCGTGGTGTTGCTATGAACCCAGTTGACCACCCGCATGGCGGTGGTGAAGGGCGTACCTCTGGTGGGCGTCACCCTGTAACTCCTTGGGGTGTTCCGACCAAAGGGCATAAGACTCGTAAGAACAAACGTACTGAAAAGATGATAGTACGTCGTCGTTCAGCCAAGTAAACGACTACATAGAGGTAATTGCTGTGCCACGTTCTTTAAAGAAAGGTCCTTTTATAGACCTGCATCTGTTGAAGAAGGTCGAGGCAGCTCTGGAAACGAACGACAAGCGACCAATCAAGACTTGGTCGCGTCGTTCAACAGTGTTTCCGGAGATGGTTGGCCTGACCATTGCAGTTCACAACGGCAAGCAACACGTGCCCGTTCATGTCACTGAAGACATGGTCGGTCACAAGCTGGGTGAGTTCGCGGCTACGCGAACCTACCGTGGCCATTCTGCCGACAAGAAAGCTAAACGCTGATCGCGAGGTGAATAGAAATGGAAGTAGCGGCTAAGTATAAGGGCGCTCGCCTCTCAGCTCAGAAAGCACGTCTTGTCGCAGATCAGGTTCGCGGTAAGGCTGTTGAGGACGCCCTGAACATTCTGACTTTCAGCCCGAAAAAGGCGGCGGTTGTTATCAAGAAGGCTCTTGAGTCAGCCATCGCCAATGCTGAGCATAACGAAGGTCTGGACGTTGACGAGTTGCGGGTTGCCACCATCATGGTGGATGAAGGTCCGACGCTCAAGCGTATCAAGGCGAGAGCCAAGGGGCGCGCTGATCGGATTTTCAAGCGCACCTGTCATATAACCGTCAAGGTCGCCGACAAGTAGGAGATGCTCAGATGGGTCATAAAGTAAATCCAACCGGCATGCGTCTGGGTGTGATCAAAGAGCACAACTCAGTCTGGTATGCGGAAAAAGCGGAATACGCGAAAAACCTCCTGAACGATATTGAGGTTCGCACGTTCCTGGACAAGCGCCTGGTGAAGGCGTCTGTCAGTAAGATTGTGATCGAGCGCCCTGCTCAGAACGCCCGCATCACGATCCATACAGCCCGCCCCGGTATCGTTATTGGGAAAAAGGGTGAAGATGTTGACCGTCTGCGTCGTGAAGTTAGCGACATGATGGGTGTGCCCGTGCACATCAACATCGAAGAGGTCCGCAAGCCGGATCTGGATGCTCGTCTGGTTGCGCAAAACGTAGCTGGCCAGCTTGAACGCCGAGTGATGTTCCGCCGTGCTATGAAGCGTGCGGTACAGAACGCGATGCGCCAGGGCGCCAAGGGTATCAAGATTCAGGTAGGTGGTCGTCTTGGGGGTGCTGAAATCGCACGTTCCGAGTGGTATCGCGAAGGTCGTGTTCCGCTGCACACATTACGTGCAGATATAGATTACGCAACCTACGAAGCGCATACCACTTACGGCGTTATCGGCGTCAAGGTATGGATCTTCAAAGGTGAGATTCTTGGTGGTATGGAGCAGGTCCGTGCTGACAAGAAAGCCTCTGGGAAGAAAGGTTCTAAGTAAAGGGGCACTCAAATGCTGCAACCAAAACGCACCAAATTTCGCAAGGTAATGAAAGGCCGTAATACCGGTCTTGCTCACCGCGCTAACAAGGTGAGCTTCGGTGAATACGGATTGAAAGCGACGACTCGTGGACGTATAACTGCACGCCAGATTGAGGCGGCACGTCGTACCATGACTCGTCGGATCAAGCGGGGCGGCAAGATCTGGATTCGGATCTTTCCGGACAAGCCGATTACCGGTAAGCCACTTGAAGTACGTATGGGCAAAGGTAAGGGTTCTGTCGAGTACTGGGTCGCTGAAATTAAGCCTGGCCGCATGTTGTACGAGATGGAAGGCGTTTCTGAGGAAGACGCGCGTGAAGCCTTCACGCTGGCCGCTGCGAAGCTGCCTGTGATGACCACCTTTGTTACGAGGACGGTGATGTGATGAAAGCAACAGAGCTGCGTGAGAAATCAGTCGAAGAGCTGAATAAAGCGCTGGTCGATCTCCTGAAGGAGCAGTTCAACCTACGCATGCGCAAAGCGACAGGTCAGCTGAATCAGTCACACCTCGTAGGTAAGGTGCGGCGCGATATCGCTCGTCTGAAAACAGTTTTGAATGAAAAGGCAGGACAGTGACATGACCGAAGCTACCAAAACTGCCAGAACCCTGAGCGGCAAGGTCGTGAGTAATAAAATGGAGAAATCCATTGTGGTTCTGGTGGAGCGCCAGGTAAAGCACCCGCTGTACGGGAAGTACCTTAAGCGTTCAACCAAAATTCACGCTCATGACGAGAACAATCAGTGCAACATTGGTGACATCGTTACAATCCAGGAAACCCGGCCGGTCTCGAAGACCAAAAGCTGGGCCCTGGTGGATGTTGTCGAACACGCATCGAAGGTGTAACTCGCCCGGACGGTGAGTCTTGTCGTAACGGCAAAGTGGTTTCTGCTGGAGAATAACCATGATTCAGACTCAAACAATGCTTGAAGTCGCGGACAATAGCGGTGCACGGCGAGTAATGTGCATCAAAGTCCTGGGCGGTTCACACCGGCGTTATGCCAGCGTGGGGGATATTATTAAGGTGACCGTTAAGGAAGCCATCCCACGGGGCAAGGTGAAGAAAGGCCAGGTACTGAAAGCGGTTGTTGTGCGCACCCGTAAGGGCGTTCGTCGCCCAGACGGTTCGTTGATTCGCTTCGACGGTAATGCGGCTGTACTTCTGAACAACCAGGATGCGCCAATCGGTACCCGTATTTTCGGGCCCGTAACTCGCGAACTGCGGAATGAAAAGTTCATGAAGATTATTTCGCTGGCACCCGAAGTACTGTAAGGACTAGAGGCCGGTTATGAAAAAGATTAAACGGGATGACGAAGTAATCGTCACTACGGGGAAAGACAAAGGCAAACGTGGTAAGATCCTGAAAGTTCAGGACGACGGTCGGGTGATTGTTTCTGGGATCAATATGATCAAGAAGCACACCAAGCCGAACCCGATGCTTGGCACCCAAGGTGGCATCGTCGAGAAAGAAGCACCTATCCAGGCTTCAAACGTGGCTATTTTTAATCCGCAGACCGGCAAAGCCGATCGTGTTGGCTTCCAGATCAAGGAAGACGGCGCAAAGACGCGGATATTTAAGTCCACGAATGAAGTTGTCGATAGCCAGTAAGCGGTGGTGGTTACGATGCTTAACATGAAAGAGCAGTACAAAAAGGAAGTGATACCAGCCCTGCGGCAGGTGTTCGGCTACAAGAACATTATGCAGGTGCCTCGTATCGAAAAGATCACCCTGAACATGGGTGTCGGTGAAGCGGCAGGCGACAAAAAGCTTATTGAGAACGCTGTCGCAGATCTTGAGCGTCTGGCGGGTCAAAAAGTCGTAGTTACCAAGGCGCGCAAGTCTGTAGCGGGTTTTAAAATCCGTGAAGGTTGGCCGATCGGTTGTAAAGTCACTCTGCGTGGCGAGCGTATGTGGGATTTCTTCGACCGTCTTGTTCACATCGCGATTCCGCGTGTTCGTGACTTTCGTGGCCTGAGCCCGAAATCCTTTGACGGTCGCGGTAATTACAGCATGGGCGTGCGTGAGCAGATTATCTTTCCTGAGATCGAGTACGACAAAGTCGACAAGATCCGCGGGATGGATATTACGATCACCACCTCAGCCGGTACCGATGATGAAGGCCGTGAATTGCTGAAAGCCTTTGGCTTCCCGTTCAAGAAATAAGGACCGAATGTAATGGCTAAGGTGTCCATGAAAAACCGTGAGCTCAAGCGCGAGCAGACGGTCGCAAAATTTGCGGCCAAGCGTGCGGAGATCAAGGCAGTAATTAAGAACCCGAACTCCAGCGATGATGACCGTTGGGATGCTCAGGTGAAGCTGCAGAAGCTTCCCCGTGATGCAAGCCCTTCGCGTCTTCGGAATCGTTGCCAGATTACTGGTCGGCCCCATGGCGTTCTGCGTAAATTCAAGCTTTCGCGTATTAAGTTGCGTGAAGCAGGTATGCGCGGCGATGTTCCAGGCCTGACTAAAGCAAGCTGGTGACGAAGGCGCCCGCCTTTAGGGTGCCCGTTGGTAAGCGGTGCGGCGCGCCGCTGCACAACTAAAAAGATCAGGAGTCTCATACCGATGAGCATGCAAGACACGCTTGCGGATATGTTTACGCGTATTCGTAATGCACAGATGGCAGCAAAGGCTGATGTGGCTATGCCGTCTTCAAAAATGAAAATCTCCGTGGCCCAAGTCTTGAAAGACGAAGGTTACGTTCAAGATTTTGCTGTTTCAGCTGATGCCAAACCCGAGCTGACCATTACCCTTAAATACTTCGAGGGTAAGCCGGTTATCGAGGCGATCAAACGGGTCAGTCGTCCGAGTCTGCGCCAGTATAAAGGCGCTGGGAAACTACCGAAGATTTCCGGTGGTTTGGGAGTCGCGATTGTCTCGACGTCGAAAGGCGTTATGACGGACCGCGCCGCACGTGCTGCCGGCGTGGGTGGCGAAGTCATCTGCACCGTATTCTAGGAGAATCACATGTCCAGGGTTGCCAATAATCCTGTCGTGCTGCCTTCCGGTGTTGAGGTAAAGCTGAACGGACAGGAAATTAATGTGAAGGGCTCCAAGGGAGCGCTTCAAATCACCGTGCACCACGTGGTTGAAGTGAAGCAGGAAGAGAATATCCTTCGCTTTGCGGCTCGCGATGGTGCGAAACAGTCCCGCGCTCTTGCAGGAACGACCCGTGCTCTGATCAACAATATGGTCACCGGTGTTACTGCGGGCTTCGAACGCAAGCTTCAGCTTGTGGGCGTTGGTTACCGTGCCCAAGCGCAAGGTAAGAAGCTTAATCTGACGCTGGGGTTTTCACACCCGGTCGAGTATGAGCTGCCCGAGGGGATCACCGTAGAAACTCCGACTCAAACGGAAGTTGTTATTCGCGGGATCGACAAGCAACAGGTTGGCCAGGTCGCTGCCGATATCCGTGCGTTCCGTCCGCCAGAGCCTTACAAAGGCAAAGGTGTGCGTTATGCGGATGAGCAGGTCAGACGCAAAGAAGCCAAGAAGAAATAAGGCGGGACTATGAGCGCGAATAACGAAAGATTGCGTCGCGCACGTAAAGTGCGCATTAAGATCCGTGAACTGGGCTCCAACCGTTTGTGTGTACACCGTACACCCAGGCATATGTATGCTCAGGTCACTACCGCTGACGGCAGCAAGGTGCTGGCGTCAGCCTCCACGTTGGATAAAGAGCTGCGCCAGGGCGCGACTGGTAACGTGGATGCCGCCAAGAAAGTGGGCCAGCTTATTGCTGAGCGCGCGAAGGCGGCAGGTGTCGAGCAGGTTGCATTTGACCGCTCGGGTTACCGTTATCATGGTCGTGTTCAGGCGTTAGCCGATGCGGCCCGTGAAGCTGGCTTGCAATTCTAAGAGGTGGAGAAGATGAGCGTTAACGAACAGAAGGCGCCTGAGCTCCAGGAAAAGCTGGTTCAGGTGAATCGCGTAGCCAAAGTGGTCAAGGGCGGTCGTATTTTTGCCTTCACAGCATTGACTGTGGTGGGTGATGGTAAAGGTCGAGTTGGCTTTGGCCGTGGCAAGGCACGTGAGGTGCCTGTTGCAATCCAGAAAGCAATGGAAGCTGCGCGGAAGAATATGGTTGACGTGCCGTTGGACGGTACTACCCTGCAGTATCCCATTAAGGCTAACCATGGCGCCTCCAAGGTGTACATGCAGCCTGCATCAGATGGTACGGGTATTATTGCCGGTGGCGCGATGCGTGCTGTGCTGGAAGTGGCAGGTGTTCATAACGTGCTGTCAAAGTGTTACGGCTCGACCAATCCGGTCAACGTGGTCCGTGCCACTATTAAGGGTCTCCAGGGCATGTATGCTCCTGAAGATATAGCAGCCAAGCGCGGCAAGACCGTGGAAGATATTCTGGGTTGAAGTCATGGCTAACGCAAAGACAATGATGAAAGTAACACTGACCCGCAGCCCGATTGGCTGCCAGCCAAATCACAAGAAGTGTGTGAAAGGCCTGGGTCTTCGCAAAATCGGTCATACCGTTGAAGTGGAAGATACTCCTTCTGTTCGCGGTATGGTTAACCGGGTCAGCTACATGGTCCGGGTAGAGGAGAACTAAGATGCGTCTGAACGAACTTAGTCCAGAGCCAGGTTCACGTCCGGCAGCCAAGCGCGTAGGTCGTGGCATTGGTAGCGGTTTCGGAAAGACAGCCGGTCGCGGTCACAAGGGTTTGAAAGCCCGCTCAGGCGGCAGTGTAGCACCTGGGTTTGAGGGCGGTCAGCAGCCTTTGGCTCGTCGTCTGCCGAAGTTTGGTTTTACATCGCGTCAAGCGCGCTATGTTGCTGAGATTCGTCTGAACGAACTGGCTATTGTTGAAGGTGACGTGGTTGATCTTGCTGCCTTGAAAAAGGCGGATATCATTCGTGACGAAATTCGTGTCGCGAAGGTTATCCTGTCAGGCGAGCTGACCCGTCCGGTGACCGTCAAAGGTCTGAAAGTGACAAAAGGCGCTCGTGAGGCAATTACTGCTGCGGGCGGAAAAGTCGAAGACTAAGGCGAGTCGAGGACCAAATGGCCAAGACATCATCATTGCCTGCGGGTGCGGGAAAAGGACTGGCAGAGTTGCGCTCGCGACTCTGGTTCGTCTTCCTGGCGCTTTTGGTGTACCGAATCGGTGCGCACATACCGGTGCCAGGTATTAACCCGGATCGTCTTGCAGCGTTGTTTGAGCAGAATCAAGGCACAATCCTGAGTCTGTTCAATATGTTTTCTGGTGGTGCACTGGAGCGAATGAGTATTTTTGCTCTTGGCATCATGCCTTACATCTCTGCCTCGATAATCATGCAGCTCATGACGGCAGTTAATCCGACACTTGAGCAGTTGAAGAAAGAAGGCGAGGCGGGCAGGCGCAAGATAAGCCAGTACACTCGTTACGGTACTGTGGTTCTGGCGCTGGTTCAGGGCATGGGCATTTCCGTTGGCCTGGCATCGCAGGGCGTAACGTTCAACGACAGCTTCAGCTTCCATTTCGTGGCGGTTGTTTCGTTTGTGAGCGGCGCGGTATTCATGATGTGGCTGGGTGAGCAGATCACTGAGCGCGGGGTAGGTAATGGCATATCGCTGCTGATTTTCGCAGGGATTGTGGCCGGTCTTCCGGGCGCGGTTGGTCAGACTCTTGAACAGGCGCGTAGCGGCGAAATGAGCTTGCTTGTGGTATTAGGCATAGCTGTTCTCGCCATCGCGGTTGTGGGCTTTGTGGTCTTCATGGAGCGGGGTCAACGCCGCTTGACGATCAACTACGCAAAGCGACAGCAAGGCCGAAAGGTGTTTGCCCAGCAGTCTAGCCACTTGCCACTGAAAGTTAATATGGCCGGCGTCATTCCGCCCATCTTTGCATCATCGATACTCCTGTTTCCAGCGTCTCTGGGTCAGTGGTTCGGCCAAGGCGAAGGTATGGAATGGCTGAGCGATGTCTCTCAGGCGCTTGCCCCCAGTCAGCCCTTGTACATAATTCTGTTCGCGGCTGCGGTAGTGTTCTTTTGCTTCTTCTATACGGCGTTGATGTATAACCCGAGGGAAGTTGCTGACAACCTCAAGCGCTCTGGAGCGTTCATTCCCGGGATTCGCCCTGGTGAACAGACGGCCAAGTATATTGACGGTGTTCTGACGCGCCTGACGCTGTTTGGCGCGATGTATATTGCAGCCGTATCCCTGTTCCCACAGTTTCTGATGGTGGCAGGGAATGTACCGTTCTATCTGGGTGGTACCTCACTGCTGATTGTTGTAGTCGTTGTGATGGATTTTATGGCCCAGGTTCAATCGCACCTGATGTCTCATCAGTATGAATCGCTGATGAAAAAATCCAATCTCAAGGGCTATAGTCGGAACTGATAAAGTTCCCCCTGAAAACTGGAGTCGACAATGAAAGTACGCGCTTCGGTAAAGAAAATTTGCCGTAACTGCAAAGTAATTCGTCGCAATGGCTCAGTAAGAGTCATTTGCTCGGAGCCTCGCCACAAGCAACGTCAGGGCTAATTACCCATCTGGGTATTGTCTTGGTCGCGAGGGGTACGAAATGGTAGTGCTTGACCTTTCTTGGGTCAGGGGCTATTATTTTGCGCCCTTTTTGTGGCGGAAAATTCACACAGCAAAGCTTTGAACGCGGAGTAATTTGGATGGCACGTATAGCCGGTGTCAATATACCCGATCACAAACATGCTGTTGTCTCACTGACTTACATTTTTGGAGTCGGGAAGACGGCAGCCCAGAAGCTTTGCGATGCAACCGGCGTTAAGCCGGACGTCAAGGTCAAAGACCTGTCCGATGAGCAGCTTGAGTCACTTCGATCAGAAGTGGGCAAGTTGAGCGTCGAAGGCGATCTGCGTCGTGAAGTTCAGATGAACATTAAGCGTTTGAAGGATCTCGGTTGTTTTCGTGGTCTGCGTCACCGTCATGGGCTTCCCGTCCGTGGTCAGCGCACCAAGACCAACGCTCGCACCCGTAAAGGTCCTCGCAAACCTATTCGCAAGTAACAGGTAGGCAATCATGGCAAAGCCAGGTACACGTACCCGTAAAAAGGTGAAAAAGACGGTTGTTGATGGCGTCGCGCACATCCACGCTTCCTTCAACAACACGATCGTGACCATTTCTGACCGTCAGGGCAACGTATTGTCCTGGGCCACCTCTGGTGGTTCTGGTTTCCGTGGGTCACGCAAGAGTACACCTTTTGCTGCGCAGGTAGCAGCTGAAAGAGCCGGTAATGCGGCTGCTGAATACGGCCTTAAAAACCTGGATGTAGAGGTTAAGGGTCCTGGGCCCGGACGTGAATCCGCTGTACGCGCGCTGAATGGCTGCGGGTACAAGATCACAAACATCACCGATGTGACACCGATTCCACATAACGGTTGTCGTCCGCCCAAGAAGCGCCGCGTTTAACACAGGAGACAGTGAAATATGGCTCGTTATATAGGCCCGAAATGTAAGCTGTCTCGTCGTGAAGGGACAGATCTTTTTTTGAAGAGCGGCGTTCGCGCCCTCGACTCGAAGTGCAACATCGATACCCCTCCGGGTCAGCATGGTGCGCGGCGTAGTCGTCTGTCCGAATATGGCGTGCAGCTTCGTGAAAAACAGAAAGTTCGTCGGATATACGGCGTACTTGAAAAGCAATTCCGGAATTACTATGCCGAGGCGGCTCGTATCAAGGGTGCAACAGGTGAGAACCTGCTGCAGCTCCTTGAAGGTCGTTTCGACAACGTAGTGTATCGCATGGGTTTTGGTTCGACCCGTGCAGAGTCCCGTCAGCTTGTGTCTCACAAGGCGATCCTGATTAACGATAAGGTTGTGAACATTCCTTCTTATCAAGTTAAGCCAGGTGATGTTGTGAGCATTCGCGAAAAGGCTAAAAACCAGCTCCGCGTTAAAGGCGCGCTGGACCTTTCTGCCAATCGCGCTCCGGTAAGCTGGGTAGAGGTCGACGCCAATAAGATGTCCGGCGTTTACAAGGCAACTCCGGAACGTACGGAATTGTCGTCCGACATCAACGAGAACCTCATCGTCGAGCTTTACTCCAAGTAAAGCCCAGTTACCCACGAGAGTAGATAGGGGCGTCTATGCAGCGTTCAGTACATGAATTATTGACACCTCGTACCATTGACGTGAAGGAATCGAGCGATACGCGCGCCAAAGTGACCCTTGAGCCTCTGGAAAGAGGCTTCGGTCACACATTGGGCAGCGCACTGCGACGTATACTTCTGTCTTCAATGCCGGGCTGTGCAGTCACTGAAGCACAGATCGACGGTGTCTTGCACGAGTACAGCGCCATTGAGGGTGTCCAGGAAGACGTCATTGAGATTCTTCTGAATCTCAAAGGTGTTGCCATAAAAATGGGCAGTCGTGATGACGCTGAGGTTTCCATCAGCAAGAAAGGTCCAGGCGTTGTGACAGCTGGTGATATCAAGCTGGATCATGATGTCGAGATTGCCAATCCAGATCATGTGATTTGTCACCTGAGTGCTAATGGTGAATTGAACATGCGTCTGAAGATTGCTCGGGGCCGTGGTTATGAGGCTGCTGATCAGCGAGGTCTTGAAGAAGATGAGACCCGTGCTATTGGGCGCCTTCAGCTGGACGCTACGTTCAGCCCGGTTCGTCGAGTTTCCTACGCGGTTGAAAGTGCCCGCGTGGAGCAGCGGACCGATCTGGATAAGCTGGTTATTGATCTGGAAACCAATGGAACGATAGATCCCGAAGAAGCGATCCGTCGTGCCGCAACGATTCTCCAGCAACAACTGGCAGTATTTGTTGATTTTGATCATGAAAAAGAGCCAGAGCGCGTCGAAGAAGAGGAAGAAATCGATCCAATTCTGCTGCGTCCGGTGGATGATCTTGAATTGACAGTGCGTTCAGCAAACTGTTTGAAAGCTGAGAATATTTACTACATCGGCGATCTTATTCAGCGCACTGAAGTTGAGCTGCTGAAGACGCCTAACCTGGGTAAAAAGTCGCTCACCGAGATAAAGGATGTACTCGCTTCACGCGGTCTGTCCCTGGGAATGCGTCTGGATAACTGGCCACCGGCGAGCCTTCGCGGCGACGATCGGGTTCTGGGCGGTTAATCGCCGAATTGGTAGTTTAAGGTAAGGAATCAGAGCAATGCGTCATCGTAAGAGTGGTCGTAAGTTCAACAGGACCAGTGCGCATCGCAAGGCCATGTTCCGTAACATGACTGCGTCACTGGTTGAGCATGAGCTGATCAAAACGACGCTCCCGAAAGCGAAAGAACTTCGCCGGGTAGCGGAACCTTTGATTACGCTTTCAAAGAAAGATTCGGTCGCGAATCGTCGTCTGGCGTTCTCACGCCTGCGCGACGACGCGGTGGTAGCTAAGCTCTTTAATGAGCTCGGCCCCCGCTTTTTGGAGCGTCCGGGTGGTTATCTTCGGGTCCTGAAGTGCGGCTTCCGCGCTGGCGACAACGCGCCTATGGCGTATGTTGAAGTCATCGGTCGTCCGTTGGAAGTGGACGCGGAAGAAATGGACGACAGCGAAGACTAAACTTCTCGCAGTAGTCTTAAAAACCGGAAGCTCAGGCTTCCGGTTTTTTTATGTACTGAAATCAGAAAGCAGCAAGTGATAGGCGGTATACCTAACCCAGCAAGGACTTCAGATAATGCCCTGTATGTGAGGCCGGGTTCGCAGCGACTTGCTCGGGGGTTCCTTCGGCAATAATTTTGCCGCCACCTGAGCCACCTTCTGGCCCGAGATCCACAATCCAGTCGGCAGTTTTGATGACGTCGAGGTTGTGCTCAATAACAATAATGGTATTGCCATGATCACGCAGGCGTTGGAGTACGGTCAGGAGTTGTTGGATATCGTAGAAGTGCAGACCTGTGGTGGGCTCATCGAGGATATACAGGGTTTGTCCGGTATCACGCTTTGACAACTCCTTTGCCAGCTTAACACGCTGGGCCTCACCGCCGGAGAGAGTGACGGCACTTTGTCCTAAATGGATATAGGACAAGCCGACATCGATCAGGGTCTGTAGTTTCCTGGCCAGAAAAGGTACAGCGTCAAAGAACTCCCGCCCTTCCTCCACTGTCATTGCAAGGACTTCGTGGATATTCTTGTTTTTGTACCGGACTTCCAAAGTTTCCCGGTTATAGCGTTTGCCCTTGCAGACATCGCAGGGGACGTACACGTCTGGTAGAAAATGCATTTCGACTTTGATGACACCGTCTCCCTGACAAGCTTCGCAGCGTCCACCTTTGACATTGAAGCTGAAGCGGCCAGGCTTGTAGCCTCGGGATCTGGCTTCCTGAGTGCCGGCAAACAGTTCCCGAATCGGGGTGAAAAGCCCGGTATAGGTAGCGGGATTGGATCTCGGAGTTCGTCCTATAGGGCTCTGGTCGATATCAATCACCTTGTCGAGATGCTCAAGGCCCTCCAGCTTCTCGTAGGGCCCATGGTTCAGGGTGGTAGCTTTGTTGAGCTTAGTGGCCGCGACGGGATAAAGCGTACTGTTGATTAGCGTAGACTTGCCGGATCCAGACACGCCCGTGATGCAAGTCATCACGCCGAGCGGAATATTGAGACTGACATTCTGCAGGTTGTTGCCCGTGGCACCGGTCAGAGTGAGGACCTTGCCGTTGCCGTTGTGCCGCTGCTCCGGAATGGCAATTTTACGAACACCGCTGAGGTATTGTCCGGTCACCGAATCCGGGTGGCTGATAATGTCTTCCGGAGTGCCCTGGGCAATGATATGGCCGCCATGGATGCCGGCGCCCGGTCCAATGTCGATGACATGGTCTGCGGCACGAATGGCCTCTTCATCATGTTCAACCACGATGACGGTGTTGCCAATATCTCTCAGGTGCGTCAGTGTTGCCAGCAAGCGGTCATTGTCGCGCTGGTGAAGCCCGATTGAAGGCTCATCCAGGATGTACATGACCCCAACAAGCCCGGCGCCAATCTGGCTGGCGAGCCGGATGCGTTGAGCTTCCCCGCCGGAGAGAGTATCGGCGCTGCGCTCAAGGGTCAGATATTGCAGCCCGACGTTGACGAGGAATTGCAGCCGCTGCCGAACCTCCTTGACGATTTTCTCGGCTATTGCTCCACGGCTACCGGGTAAGGTGAGTTGCTCAAAATAATCATGCGCCTCACCGACAGGTAAGCGAGTCATCTCCGGTAGTGTACGGTCGGCAATAAATACGTGGCGGGCGCTACGCCTGAGACGGGACCCGTTGCAATCCCTGCATGGTTGCTGGTTGAGGTGTCTGGCCAACTCCTCGCGCATACTCTGGGAATCGGTGTCACGGTACCGACGCTCCAGGTTCGGAAGAATGCCCTCAAACGGGTGCGCCTTTTCCATGATATGACCACGGGAATTGACGTACCGGAAGGTTATGTTCTCCTTGCCGGATCCGTGGAGGATAGTTTCACGAAAATCCTCCGGTAGATCCGTGAACGGCGTGTCCATATCGACGCCGTAATATTCGGCAACGCTTCCCAGCAATTGAAAGTAGTATACCGAACGCCTGTCCCAGCCTTTGATTGCGCCCTCGGCTAGCGTTGCCTCGGGGTGCTGGATTATTTTTTCGGGATCAAAGAACTGCTTAACCCCCAGGCCGTCACAAGTAGGGCAGGCGCCTGCCGGATTATTGAATGAGAATAGCTTGGGCTCCAGCTCGCTCAATGCATAGCCGCACTGGGTACAAGCATAACGAGCGGAGAACGTATGCTGCTCCCCCTGGCCCCCCATGTCAGTCACCAGAGCAATGCCTTCGGCCAAGTCCAGTGCGGTTTCGAAGCTCTCAGCGAGACGCTGCTCGAGGCCGGGCTTCACTTTGAACCGATCGACCACGACATCAATCTGGTGTTTGCGCTTTTTGTCCAAAGCCGGAACGTCATCAATGTCGTATACCTGACCATCAACACGGAGCCTGATGAAACCCTGGCTACGCATGGTTTCGATAACTTGCAGGTGCTCGCCCTTGCGGTCACGGATAACCGGGGCAAGGATCATCAGCCTGCTGCCTTCAGGCATGACGAGTACCTGATCCACCATCTGGCTGACGGTCTGTGCTTCGAGTGGCTGGCCATGGTCAGGGCAGCGAGGCTCGCCCGCCCGGGCAAACAGCAGACGCAGATAGTCATATATTTCAGTGATGGTGCCGACGGTCGAGCGCGGGTTGTGGGAGGTCGACTTCTGCTCGATGGAGATCGCCGGTGACAGGCCTTCGATATGATCAACGTCCGGCTTTTCCATCATCGACAGGAACTGTCGGGCGTAGGTGGAGAGCGATTCGACGTAACGGCGCTGACCTTCGGCGTAAAGTGTGTCAAACGCCAGGGATGATTTGCCGGAGCCTGATAGGCCGGTTATCACAATCAGCTTGTCCCTTGGAATATCCAGGTCGAAGTTTTTGAGATTGTGGGTGCGAGCCCCTTTGATCTGGATACGATCCATAATTCTTCCCGGTAGAAAAACGGGCAGTATACCGCGTTCAGCATACTGCGGCGAAATGCAAACTGCCGTCAACGCATCTGGTACAATGCGCGGCGGGCGCTCGCCCGTTCGCTGTTGATGACTGAATCGAGGAATCTGCGGTCCCCATGAATGCACTTGAAAAACGCTCAGTTGCGGCACTCGCCGCTGTCTACGCCATGCGAATGCTGGGCTTGTTTATGGTGTTGCCGGTATTCGTGTTGCTGGGAAATGATCTGGAAAGCGCAACACCGCTTCTGATCGGCCTGGCTATTGGTGGATACGGGTTAAGTCAGGCCTTGCTACAAATACCCTTTGGCATGATGTCCGACCGCTTCGGGCGCAAACGAATGATCTACATCGGCCTCATTCTGTTTGCCGCAGGCAGTTTACTAGCCGCCGCATCCGATTCGATATACGGCGTGATTCTGGGACGGATTCTTCAAGGCTCCGGAGCCATTGCCAGTGTACTGATGGCTCTGCTCAGTGATTTGACCCGGGAAGAAGAGCGCACCAAAGCTATGGCATTGGTTGGTGTATCGATTGGGTTGGCTTTCTCCGTGTCTCTGGTGCTTGGGCCGCTACTGGGAAACCTGTTTGGTCTGGCCGGTATTTTCTACCTGACAGCGGTGTTGGCTGTCCTGGCGATGGTGATTGTCAACCGCGTGGTGCCGCAACCTCATGAGCCTGTTGCTCACCTGGAAACCCGGCCGGCTCGCTCCATGCTTGGCCAGGTGCTCCGTGACGGTCGTCTGGTTCGTCTGGACATCGGTATTTTTGCACTTCACCTGGCATTGACCGCGGCCTTTATGGTCGTTCCCAGTTTGTTACGGGACGAGATCGGTCTTGAAGCAGGGTCACACTGGTGGTTTTATCTGACCGTGATGGTGACTTCGTTCTTTGCCATGGTTCCTTTTATTATCATTGGGGAAAAAAAGCGACGCATGAAAATAGTGCTTAACGGCGCTATCGTGCTGTTGATTGGTTCCGTTATCAGTTTGTCCCAGGTGAATGGTCGGCTTGAAATGGCCTGGTTAGCCCTGTTTGTATTTTTTATGGCCTTTAATCTCCTCGAAGCCAGCCTGCCATCACTTGTAAGTAAGGAATCTCCCGCAGGAAGTAAGGGGACAGCCATGGGTGTGTATTCGACCTCCCAGTTTATGGGCGCGTTCCTGGGTGGCTCATTGGGTGGTTTGCTGCTTGAGGCGTATGGGCTCAACGGTGTTCTGGTGCTGATGGTGATGACGCTGGCAGTATGGTTGGCGGTCGCATTGAGCATGCCAACCCCGAGTCACACTGCAAGTTTCATGGTACAGTTGCACGACGCAGGGTATAACGAAATTGGTGATATCGACAGGATCCTGCGGGGCCTTCCCGGTGTAGAGGATGTGGTGGTACTTGAAGGTGTGGGCACAGCCTATCTGAAAGTGGATCGCCAATACTTTAATGAAGAGTGCCTGGCGGAATGTTCATTTGTCCGGCCAGCCATGTCTTCGTGAATCCTGAGCGCTGGCGATGGACTGCTGGTGGTTATAAGAGACTTAATTAGGAGCAAATCATGGCACGAGGCGTAAACAAAGTTATTTTGATTGGTAATCTGGGTCAGGATCCGGAAACCCGTTATACCCCCAACGGCAACGCCGTGGTTAATCTTAACATGGCCACTGACGAGAGTTATAAAGATCGTCAAACAGGGCAGCTGGTGCCGAAAACAGAATGGCACCGTATCGTGATGTTCGGCAAGATTGCCGAGGTCGCAGGACAATACCTGCGCAAAGGCTCGAAAGTGTACATTGAAGGTAAGCTCCAGACCCGCAAATGGCAGGGGCAGGACGGCCAGGATCGTTACACTACTGAGGTAGTCGTGGACATCAGCGGCCAGATGCAGATGCTGGATAGTCGCGGGGCTGAAGGCAGCAGTGCGAACCAGAGCGCGCCAGCTGGCCGGCCACAGCAGGCACCCCAGAATGCACCTGCTGCTCAGCAAGGCAGTCAGGGCCAGTCAGGTGGTTATAGTCAGCCATCTCAGGGGCAGAGCGGAATGCCAGAGCCGGTCGATGATTTTGACGACGACATCCCGTTCTAGTCAATAGTATATCCATTGGTTTACTAGGTTATTTTAGTAAGATGTGGCCTCTCTAGTGTGTAAGCATTGGGGAGGCTTTTTTGTTTCTGGCAAATGTGTGATTTTAATAAATCGCATATATTCTTTATTTGTAAAGATAAGTGTTTTTAGTTAAATTAAACAGGGCATGATGCAAGAACTGCTGACGGGCAAAACGCGTTTGGTGAATTCAATACAAGAGGAGCGTGAACATGGTTAAGCAGAATAATAACTACACCAAAGCACGTTTTTTCAAATGTGCATTGCAGGTAAACCCAGCAGACTACATAAAATATCGGGGTCAGCAGCAGGCACTTTCTGAAGACGAATATAACCAGCAATTGCTCAATGCCGCGCTTGAGGCGGGTATTGAAGTGATCGGCTTGGCAGATCATGGGACGGTGAATGGTTTTGAAAAGATCCGTGATCTCTTCGCACAACATGGCATCGTCGTTTTTCCCGGCTTCGAAGTGGCTTCCAGTGAGAAGATTCACTTTGTTTGTTTGTTTGTTTGATGAAACAGCTTCTGCCGATCTTATCAAAATGCACTTAGGGGCGTTAGGCGTGGACATCAATAATCCCGAGGCGCCAGTGCAAAAATCTGCTCTCGATATAATCAATTACGTGAATCAGAAACAAGGGTTTATTTTTGCCGCCCACAGCACCAATGATAACGGTGTTTTAAAATGTCGAATGAACCATGACTGGCGACATAATGAGCTATTAGCCGCGCAGATTCCCGGGCCAGTCGAAGATCTTAGAGGAGTAGAAAGCGACTTTTATAGAAAAGTGTTCCTCAATAAAGACCTCAACTATTATCGCGAACGGGAAATGGCCGCCATCAATGCGGCCGATGTTGAAAGTCCTGAAAAAATCAAAAGCGATGGCACCTCGTGCTTAATTAAGATGACCAAACCCTGCTTTGTCTCTTTTAAACAAGCCTTTTTGGATGCAGGCTCCAGAGTGCGGCTAAATTCGGACAAGCCAGAAAACTATGCGTCAGCTATCGAGCGAGTGCGTTTTGTTGGGGGGTACCTCGATGGTGTGGATATTGAATTGTCTGATCATCTGAATGCCGTGATCGGTGGCCGAGGAACAGGTAAATCAACCCTGCTGGAGTGCATTCGCTTTGCGTTTGACTTACAGCCGTTCGGGAAAGCGGCGAAAACTCAACATGAAGCCATTTTTAAAAATAATCTTGGCAATGAAAAGGCATGATTGAAGTGGTTGTTCGTTCTGCAACGATGCATGGCCGACAATTTACTGTTAACCGAAAGTATGGCAGTCAACCCATAGTCGTTGATGAAAGTGGGTATGTTTCGCCCTACCAGCCAAAGGATTTACTACCAGGCATTGAGCTGTATGGTCAGAACGAAATCTATGAGATGACTCGTGACGAACAAAGCCGAAATCACTTAATTGAGCGCTTTTTGGAAGGAGAGCACGAGCAGTTTGATACTGCTATAGCCAATGTGTTGGCAAGACTTAAAGACAATCGTGAATCCATTGAGCGTGCGCTTAGCCAAAAAGCGGATATCGAGGCGGAGGTTGAGCGATTGCCCAAGCTGTTGGATCAGGCCAAACAATTCCAGGCGCTGGGCATTGATGAGAAATTAAAGGTCATTCCAAAGCTGGAGAAGGAAAAGCAGCTTAGCGGGCGCGTTAATGAAGAAGTTGATCGTGTTAAAGAAGCGATTAGTACCTTAAAAGACAGTTTGCTAGATACGGTTTTTTTAAGTGATACCAGCCTGGAAGGGTTACCACATGCGGACCTTTTAAAGAAGCAGCGTGAAGTTGCATATTCCGGCCCATCATGAACACCCATTCCGGACGAACGTGAACACCCGTTCTGGTTTAACGTGAACAGCCATTCCGGCTGAAGGTGAACACTTTTCAGTGATTTTCCGGAATCGGTGTTCACATTCCCGGAATCGCTGTTCACGTTCAACCAGAATCTTTCTTAACGCATTGTTATTCAAACGTTTGCTACTCTGATTCCTTTTTTCGAGGATCGGAGTCATGCCAGCAAAGAGAATGCCAATGCGTAAAATCAGAGAAGTACTTCGTCTGCGCCTGGAAGCCGGGCTCTCGATCCGGCAGATCAGCGCCAGCACCAAGACCAGTGTTGGAACCATCCAGAAGCTCTTGGCTCGGACCGATGCCTTAGAGATCACCTGGCCATTGCCAGAGGATCTGGACGATGGCCGCCTGGCGGCCATGTTCTATCCAGGCTCCGATCCCACCTCATCTTCACGCTATCAGGTGCCTGACTGGACGACGGTTTACCAGGAACTCAAGCGCAAAGACGTCACCAAGCAGTTGCTGTGGGAGGAGTACACCGCCCGATACCCTAACCGGTGCTACAGCTACTCCCAGTACTGTGACCGTTACCGGCACTGGCTGAAGCAGCAAAAGCGCTCCATGCGCCAGACCCACAAGG
>JBDNIR010000047.1:0-2789 GCA_041688195.1 Marinobacter sp. | reverse complement strand
TCAATCACACGAATCCATTCCACATCACTGCGTCGTATGGATTGTTGCAGTGTCTGGTCAAGTGCCTGTTCATTCCCGGAAACCACGGCGTATTCAACAGCGGGTGCAAGGTTATCAGCAAGCAATTGGCCGCTATTGAACATATCGCGACGCGCATCTTCAAGCCGTGCAGTCGTAAAGAAGGTCATCAGCACCAGAAACATGACAATGGCCGGCAACGCGCCAAGCCAAAGCAACTGACGTCCCAGGGTCCGGCGCTTGGACTTGGTCGGGATCATGGGTAAACTCCTGTCGGCAGCGCGTTGAGTTGTTCTTTCAGCAAGCGCTCCAAAATGGCGACATCGCGAACCGGGATATTCAGAGATCGAGCGACCTGAGTGTTTACATCCACGGCGAAATTTGAAGGATGGCTCGCTGGCAGCAATTCTCCAGATGCCCTGAATGCCTGCAGGTATGTGGCAACATCGTCAACCACGGTGGTGATCGGCGCATAGGTTGAGGCCAACGCACCGGCTCCGACGAAGGCCCGGTTAGGGCCTATCACAATGCGATTTCTGCGATAGGCAGTCAGCAGGATGTGTTTGATGGTACGCGGGTTGTAAATGACCTCATCTGGCAGAGCCAACAGGAAGTCGCCGTAACTGAGGGCACGGGACAAAGTTGAAATAAGCGTGTCATTGCCATCCACAGTAAAGACTTTGGCGTCGAGATTGAGCTGGCTCAGATTGGCGATCAATGGGTCAAAGTCAGCCTCCTCGCCGGGACGAACCAGCAGCGCTATTCGGGTCGCTTGCGGCAAAATCAAGGTTCCCAAGAGTGCCTGTTGCAGCAGCGGCGGGTCGTTATAAATGGCCGAGATGTTGGCTCCCGGGCGGTCGCGGTAGCCCGAAAACTGTTGCTCACTGACCATCAGGGCCAGGGTCGGCGGTTTTGGGGTTTGCTGCTGAACCCGGCTTAATGCCCTGGCCCCAAGTGTGATGACCAGGGTCTCTGGCCGAGTGGCACTCATGCTGTCCGAATAGGGCGTAATTGCAACGTTCGGGCCGAGGTTATTTTTCAGGATTTCAATGAAATGAAGATTAAAGGAGGTATTACCAGACCCCGCTACGAACACTTCTGCTGGGAGCTCGGGTTTTGGTGGCACATTATTCTGACTGAACGACAAACTGGGGGAAAATAGCAGGCAGCACCACGCCAGACCGAAAAAGAGGTTAAGCCTGCCTGCATGGCGGGTTCTATCAATTTGGCGACGTGCGTTGGTCATACCAGCCTTGGTTTTATAGCCTTTTCCAGGGGAAGCAGGCCTGATTTCCGTTTAGAATCCCACGCTTGCTTCAACAAAAAACTGGTTAAGATCCTTAATGTTGTTGTCTGCGCTTTGGGGCGGATCATCGTCAAAGTAATGTTGCATTATGAAGGCCAACTCATAGCTGAACCTGGGTTGGTGAAAGGCTTTGGCAACGCGAAAATCCGCTCGTTGAAACTGGTTTCTTTTAAAGGAATCCACGAAATAAAACGCGGTTGCCGTTGAAATATCTGAGTTAAAACGTTGAATCCATGCCAGGCTGCCAGAATGCTGAGCCGTGAGTCGGCTTTCAAGGTCAATGAATTTTTCCTTGTCATCCGCAGGTAGCGGCGGGTTCTGGGGTTGACCACGGTACTCGCCATCCTGGTCCATGTAAGCATAGCTGACGCGGAACTGGCTTTCACGGAATTCCATTGACGTCTCGATCTCAAAACCTTGCTGGTCCAGCGCGACATTGTTTTCAAGGTTCCAGTCTTCGGGGCTCAGGAAACCACTGATGACGTCTCTGATGTGGTCATGGAAATACTTAACTTCAAAAGACAGTAAGCTGTTGTTGAACTTATGCTGACCGAAGTAGCTGATTTCACGAGAAATAATGCGTTCTTCTCGAAATGGCTCAAGGTTTTCGAAAGCATACAGGCTGGGAAGAAAACGCTCGCCTTCAAACTCTCCATTGGGGCCTGGTAGTTGTGTTCTACACCATTGAAATAGGTATCGGATTCAACCCGATCCTGACGGTAGTCCAAACCAGAAACCAGCCGAACGTCGGGCGTAAACGCTAACGTGTCTTGCAGTTCAAGTTCAAGCCGTGATTCATCGATGTCCTGATTGGTCGTAAAGCACCGGCCAAAACCATCCGGGCACCAACGCCATCGTTGGCGCCGCCCGTAATCCTGATAACTCGCCTGTAGGTGGAAAAAGTGACGGCTGGAGGCAACCACGTTCCAGCGTGTTTGGAGGTAGTAATCGTCAATCAGAATATTGGGCTGGGTTTCAAAATTGTCGGCTTTGAGCCGATCTTCTTTATCAACACCTTTGGTGACACCCAACCGGATATCCAGGCTCTGGCCATTGCCTAACGGTTTATTGGCATCATAGGTCAGCAGGTTAAAGGAGTACCCATCATTGAAGGGTTCTTGTATTGAAGACTCTATCTGGAAATCAAAGCCGTCGTCTTCCCGGCGCTGATAGGCCAGCCGCCATTGGTAATTTTCATTGACGTCACCGACCGAACCATAGAAAGTTTTATGGCCACCCCGGCCATAACTGGTGTGCAAGTTAACACCCTGTGTATCTTCAGGGGATTTGGTAATAATATTGATCGTACCGAGGAAGGCATTGATGCCATAAGCGGCGGCATTAGGACCCCGGCTGATTTCAATCCGCTCTATACTTTCAATGGCGACCGGCATGGAATGCCACTCAACGCCGGCCAGATTCGGCTGGTAGGCCGTCCGCCCATCAATTTGCACCTGCAAACGTC
>JBDNIR010000007.1:0-2845 GCA_041688195.1 Marinobacter sp. | reverse complement strand
TGGCTGTTATTCTGCTCTGGCAAATTTCGGCAGATCCATACCAAAGCCAGCCCGGGCCAGCTCCGCCAGGATAGCACTACGCGTCACAATACCGATCAGACGACCATGATCCGTTACCGGGTAAACTTTTGGCTTGCCATGACCCAGATTCTGGGCAATATCCACCAGCGCCATGTCCGCACTGATCGTCAGCGGCTCTTTGACCATCACGTCATCAACGAGCGGTTCACCCTCGCTATGATAGTTACTCACCAACAGGGCGTGTATACAGTCCTGCTCCGAGACAAATCCCAGTACCTGCCGCTGGGCGTCGACCACCGGCAAGCCCGTCACATGATTTTCCAGAAGCGCCTTTACCACCCTGGTCAAGGGTGTACCACAGCGAATCGGCTCTATATGGTTCCACATTACATCACCCACTTTGATTGAGCGCATGGTTAACATCCTCCTGTCAGACAACATTCTCTATAACCATAGGCAATGGGGACGAAAATCAGAAATACAAAAGCCGAATCCGTGCCGCACAATCATGCCCGGGCAGTGATCTCTTGACTGTCGTTCCAGCTTAACGGATCTGGCCGGGTTTCCAATCACTCTTAAGGGGTCATTAATTCCGTGTGGTAATATAACCTTAGCGCAAAATAATGTATTAAAAACCTGTAAAGCCCTTGGTTTTTGGTCGACAGGACACTATTGATAAAGATAGCTATATAGAATTGCTGAAAACAATGCTGACTAATGAATAGTTGGTTTTCCCGAAGAGGAGGAACGAATATGAGTCTACGTCTAGGTGATACCGCACCGGATTTCGAACAGGATTCCAGTGAAGGCAAAATCCAGTTCCATCAATGGTTGGGCGATAGCTGGGGGGTTCTTCTCTCTCACCCCGCCGACTTCACACCTGTTTGCACCACAGAACTGGGCCTGACTGCAAAGCTGAAAGACGAGTTTGTCAAGCGCGATGTAAAAGCCATTGCCCTGAGTGTTGACGCCGTCGACTCCCACGTAGAGTGGATCAAGGACATCAACGAGACCCAGGGTTGCGCGGTCAACTTCCCGATCATTGCGGATCAGGATCGCTCGGTGTCCAAGCTCTATGACATGATCCACCCGAACGCCGATAACAGTCTGACCGTGCGCTCACTGTTCGTGATTGATCCCAGCAAAAAGGTTCGGCTGATGATTACCTACCCGGCCAGCACCGGGCGGAACTTCAACGAAATCCTGCGGGTTATCGACTCCCTGCAACTGACCGAGCACCACAAGGTGGCTACCCCTGGCAACTGGGAGCGTGGCGATGATGTGGTTATCGTGCCATCCCTGCAGGATGAAGATGAAATCAAACAGCGGTTCCCGAAGGGCTACAAGGCGGTCAAGCCGTATCTGCGTATGACACCGGACCCGAAGACCAACTGGGGCGGTGAATAACTTTTACAGTTCCGGCTATAAAAAAACCGGCCAATCAAGATTGGCCGGTTTTTTTATAGCTACTGTTTAAAACGCCGGAACCACGGCACCCTTGTATGTTTCCTTGATATAGCCTTTCACCGCATCAGAGGTCAGCGCCTCGGCCAATTTCTGCATGGCTGCAGAATCCTTGTTGTCTTCACGGGCAACCAGAATATTCACATAGGGTGAATCCGAACCTTCGATAATCAGAGCATCTTCATTCGGGTTCAGGCCTGCTTCCAGCGCATAGTTGGTATTGATCAAGGCCAACTCGACCTGATCGAGTATACGGGGCAGAGTCGCAGCTTCGAGCTCGTAAAACTCCAGATTTTTCGGATTCTCGGCAATATCCCGCGGTGTAGCGGTGATCTTGCTGCTGTCTTTGAGAGTGATCAGCCCGGCTTTTTGCAGTAACAACAGTGCGCGACCGCCGTTAGTCGGGTCATTGGGGATCGCGACGGTATCACCGTCGTTCAGGTCATCCAGAGAATTGATCTTGCTGGAGTAGGCACCAAAAGGCTCAACGTGCACACCCACTACGCTCACCAGACTGGTGCCACGGCCATCATTAAACTCAGTCAGATACGGCTGGTGCTGGAAGAAGTTAGCGTCCATGCGGGACTGGCTCACCTGCACGTTAGGCTGCACATAATCGGTGAACACCTTGATTTCCAGCTCTACACCCTGCTGTTCAAGGGTTGGTTTGATGAACTTCAGAATTTCGGCATGGGGAACCGCTGTCGCAGCGATACTGAGTTTCTCAGCGGCCTGAACAGAAAATGCGGCAACCAGTGCCAGCGCGGCCAGAAGTCTTGTCGCTTTCATAAAAAACCTCGTTGTTGGGTTCGGAGAATGCCGGTCAGCGCCGGCTGAAATAAAGCACGAGGCGGTCACCCGCCATCTGCAGTAACTGAACAAAAATCACCAGAAGCGCTACTGTAATCACCATCACGTCGGTCTGGAATCGTTGATAACCGAAGCGAATGGCTAAGTCCCCAAGGCCACCGCCGCCAACGACCCCGGACATCGCGGCGTAGGACACCAGCGTGATGGCTGTTACGGTAATACCCGCGATAATGCCGGGCAGCGCTTCCGGCAACAGGGCATCGGTGATGACCTGGCGCACCGTCGCACCCATGGCCTGGGTCGCTTCAATAATGCCGCGGTCCACTTCCCGCAGGGAGGTCTCAACCAGGCGCGCGAAGAACGGTGCGCCACCGGCAACCAGTGGCGGTATCGCGCCCGCCACACCAAGCGAGGTGCCAATCATCATCACGGTCACCGGGATCATCACGATCAGCAGGATGATGAACGGCACCGAACGCAGGATATTCACCACAAACGACAGCACCGCATAGGCCACTCGTTGCTCCAGCAGCTGGCGTTTGCCGGTCAG
>JBDNIR010000323.1:0-3092 GCA_041688195.1 Marinobacter sp. | reverse complement strand
GGTCGGGGCCGGTCATTGATGTAGGTGATTGCTTCATCGATACCGTTGTAACTGACCACCGGAAGAATGGGGCCAAAGATTTCATCCTGTAGAACCTTCATGTCGGCGGTTGCTTTCAACACCAGGTGGATGGGCATCTTGCGAGTGCCATCCTTCATGTTTTCCTGAGCCGGATTGATCTCAATGACCTCCGCGCCTTTACTGCGGGCGTCATCCAGGTAGGCCTGTAAGCGCTCATATTGTCGCTCGTTGATGATGGCTGTGAAATCATCGTTATCCCGCAGGTTGGGGTACATTTCCGCGAATTGGGTGCGAAACTCATCAACAAAATTTTGTATCCGATCGGCTGGGCACAGTACGTAATCAGGGGCTACACAAGTCTGGCCAGCGTTGATAGCCTTGCCGAACGCAATGCGCTGAGCTGCGTCTGTCATGGGCACGTCGGAAGAAATAATGGCCGGCGACTTACCGCCCAGTTCCAGCGTGACGGGTGTCAGGTGCTCGGCGGCGGCCCGCATAACCAGCTTGCCAACCGAGGTTGAGCCGGTAAACAGCAGATGGTCAAAGGCCCGGCTTGAGAAATCCGCTGCCACCTCTGCCTCGCCGTTGATAACCGCGACCAGGTCTTGGGGGAATGTAGATTCAATCAGCTCTTTGAACAGCGCCGACGTGTGGGGGGTGAACTCGGACATTTTCACCATAACCCGGTTGCCTGCGGCCAATGCTGCCACCAGAGGTCCGACAGCCAGGAAAAGCGGGTAGTTCCAGGGCACGATGATACCTACGACCCCCAAGGGCTGGTAGTGCACTTTGTTGCTGGCAGGCTGGAACAGCACCGACACGCTGCGTCTGGACGGTTTCATCCAGCCATCCAGGTTTTTGAGAGCATAGTTGATGCCCTGCACGGAGGGCATTACCTCTGCAATCAGGGTTTCGTCTCTGGATCGGCAGCTGAAATCCCGGTCGATGGCGTCCAGAATGCGGGACTCATTCTTCAGCAGCGCCCGCTTGAGACGCTTGAGGTTCTCTTTCCGCTCGGTAGCTGAAGGCATGGGGCTGCGACGGAAAGCCAGGCGCTGTTCTTCAAAAATACGCCCGGTGTACTGAATGTGCTTTTTGCTCTCGGTCAGCTGGACAACGTTGGCAACCATGGTTTTCTCCCCTTATTTGCATCTGGCATTATTATTAGAGTATATACTCTAGTGAGTCAAGAACGGGTCCGTGGCGAATCGGGCCAGATCCCAGCGTTGCTCCGGGAGGCGCCGCGTAACCTGTTATAAACCAAACTTTCCGACAGTGAGCGTATGAAAACCAGAGATAAAATACTGTTGTCGAGCCTCGAACTCTTCAACGAGCGAGGTGAGCGAAACATCACGACCAACCATATTTCTGCGTATCTGGCGATTTCCCCGGGCAATCTCTATTACCATTTCAGGAATAAGTCCGACATCATTTACGAGATTTATCTGGAGTATGAAAAACTGGTTGATTATTACTTGGAAATTCCCGACGACCGACCGTTGACGCTCGAAGATTTGACGTTTTATCTGGAGTCCGTATTTGACGGGTTATGGAGTTACCGTTTTTTTCATCGGGAGCTGGAGTTTTTGTTGGACAGTGATCAGCGTCTGAGGGAAGACTACCGGAAGTTTACCAGCCGGTGCCTGGCGGCAATCAACCGGATTTTTGACGGTCTGGCCGAGGGCGGAGTGATCCAACCCCAGTCCGAGGACCTGCGATCAGCGATGTCTCTGAACGTCTGGCTGGTAATCACCAACTGGCTGGCCTTTCTCAAAACCGCGCACGGGTCGGAGCTGTCCAACGATCTGCCTCTCGGCCAGCTCAAGCAAGGGATCTATCAGGTGCTGACTCTGGAGATTCCCTATCTGGCTCCTGCGTTTTACGAACCGGTGATGGCCTTGCGGGAGAAATATCGGCCCCAATTGCCGGTAGTCGTCGGGGGTGGCAGAGCAGCATAGCAAAGGAACTTTCGGTGGGAGGTGTTGTCACAGCATTGACGCTGAAGAATTCGGACATTCCAAGGCGTCATCCTGAGTTGATCTCAGGTTTTAGCACGTCGTAAACCCTGACGTTTCACCCGGCCTGCGAATGGCCGGGCCTTTTTGTATCTGCTGTTCAGGTTATTCCGCTGGTTCCAGCCATTGGGTCAGCGCACTCCGGCTTTCATCCACTCCTTTTTTTGACGTCGCCGAGAACATGATCAGGTGCTGCACACAACTGAAGGGTTTCAGCCGGTTGGCGATGCCTAGCCGTGCAGTTTTGGCCTGGCCGAATTTCAGTTTGTCGGATTTTGTGGCCAGAATCATCAAGGGAAGCTGGTTATGCTCGCACCATTCCACCATCATCTGATCAAAATCCGTGAGCGGATGCCGGATATCCATGACCAGGATCAGTCCTTTCAAGCTCAGACGTTGTGACAGGTAATGGTCGAGATGCTTCTGCCAATCGTCCTTCATGTCCTGGGACACTTTGGCGTAGCCGTAACCTGGCAAATCAACCAGGCGGCAGTGTTCACGGTTCAATGAGAAAAAATTGATCAGCCGAGTGCGCCCGGGTGTCTTACTGGTGCGGGCCAGTTTGCCATTGGCTGTGATGGAATTAATGGCACTGGACTTGCCGGCATTGGAGCGCCCGGCAAAAGCGACTTCAGCCCCGGTATCCGGAGGGCACTCCTCAAAACGCGAGGCGCTGACCAGAAAACGGGCACTGTTGAACGAAACGGTTTTGGCAGACAGATCTTCCGACACGGACAGGGGATTTCCTATTGGATTTCAGTTATCGGGGATTAATGTATAATGCTACACCAAATCCGGGCAGCGCGCAGAGTGTTGGTGCTGACGGCCCTCTTCGGGCCATCGAAGTCAGTGTCTGTCGGCTGAACAACAAATAACATGTTTTAGATAAGAGAAGTGGAGCGAGCATGAAAAAACTGATCGCAGGTGTTGTTCTCGGCGTCAGCTTGACGGCAACAGCTTATGGCGCAGGAGATCCTGCCGCAGGCGAGGCTAACGCAGCTGTATGTGCAGGGTGTCATGGACAGGGTGGTGCGGCTCCCATTATGGCGGTTTACC
>JBDNIR010000046.1:0-3937 GCA_041688195.1 Marinobacter sp. | reverse complement strand
CGCTCTTCCGTTTCGGTACGGAACTCAATAAAGATAACAGCCATCCGTCGCTGGATTGCATTGCGAGTGGCACGGTTCATCATATCGCCGCCGGGGCCATCCATGGTGATGTTGACCTGCGCTTGCCCGTTCTCGTCAAATGCCTGCTGAGCGTTCGCGACATTGTTGCCGGTAACGATTACTTCCCGCTCAAGCCGTGCCGTGCGGTTAGGCTCGTTACGGAAAGGCAGAACTTCCGTGGCACCCGAAGGTGCATCCTGACGTGCTTCCAGCCGGAATTCGAGGTTAGCGGTGGCGCCGAGGATCCGTTTTGCTTGCGCGGTATCCTGCACGCCCGGGAGCTCTACAATAATCCGATCGCGGCCCTGGCGCTGAACCATCGGCTCCGCAACACCCAGTTCATTAACCCGGTTACGGATAGTGGTCAGGTTTTGCTCTACCGCGTAATCTTCAATTTGACGGATTTCCTGCTCCGATAACGTCAGTGCGAGTTCAAATTCTTCTTCGCTCGGACTGCGCTCATCAAGCACAAACTCATTGTACTGATCCCTGACCAGATTGAATGCTTCTGCGCGCGCTGCCTCATCCCGGAATGTCAGAACGATGCTGTTGTTATCCACAACTTCACCACCACGATAACGAATTCGCTCTTCTCGCAGCTCACGCTTGATTCCACTGGAATAAGCCTCCAGCCGCTGCTCAAGGGCGCTTTCCATATCCACTTCAAGCAAGAAGTGCACACCACCGCGAAGGTCCAGCCCCAGTTTCATTGGACCGGCGCCCACACTGCGGAGCCAGTCGGGAGTAGATGGAGCCATATTCAACGCCACCAGATATTCATCACCCAATACTGACTGGACGAGAGGCCTGGACTTGAGCTGGGCTTCAGCACTTTGCAGACGGATAAGGCCGTTACGCTCGTCGATAGATGCCGCTTTGACCTCAAAACCGGCCTCCTCGATCCTCGAGACCGCGCGCTCCAACGTGCGCTCATCAACAGTGGTGCTGCTTCGGGCACCGGTTATCTGAACAGCAAAATCGTCTGGATAAAGATTGGGCAGTGCATAGATAAAGCCAATGACTACAGCAATCAGAATGACCAGACTTTTCCAGAGTGGATATTTATTCAGCATGCGGTGCCTTTTTTGAGCAGTAATCCCGTTAGTGCGTGTCAGGGCGCTTGAGAAGAATCGGTTAAATCAAAGCTCAGATATCTTTCAGCGTGCCCTTGGGCAAAGCGGCAGACACTGCCACTTTCTGAACTTTGACTTCAACGTTCTCAGCAATTTCAACCAGGATAAAGTCATCTGTTACTTTCGTGATTTTACCTGCAATACCGCCGGAGGTAACAATCTCATCACCCTTATCAAGACCGGACATCAAAGCTTTGTGTTCTTTAGCGCGCTTGGACTGTGGACGCCAGATCAACAGGTAAAAAATCAGGATGAAGCCTGCGAAGAAAATAACCTGGCCGATGACACTCATGCCCGATCCCGCGTCCTGTGCGAAGGCTAGCCCGGGTACAAGCGCCAGCAGGGTGATAAAAAGGGTCTGGATTGCTTTCATTTTTGGATCTCCGTTGATCTTGGTTTGGTCGGTGGCCCCACCCTTCTGGCAAAGCCTTCCAGGTTGCTTACAACGACGGCACAGACTCACCGCGCTGGGCATAGAACGTGTTAATAAAGTCGCACAATGTACCTGCTTCAATGGCCCCGCGCAATCCAGCCATCAGGTTCTGATAATACCTCAGGTTGTGAATGGTATTGAGCTGCGATCCCAGCATTTCTCCGCATTTATCCAGATGATGGAGATAACTTCGGGAAAAGTTCTGGCAGGTGTAGCAGTCGCATAGGTCATCAAGGGCTGCGGTGTCATGACGATGACGGGCATTGCGGATTTTGACCACACCCGTTGCAGTGAACAGATAGCCATTCCGCGCATTACGGGTGGGCATGACGCAATCAAACATATCTATGCCACGGCGCACGGCCTCAACGATGTCTTCGGGCTTACCAACGCCCATCAGATAACGTGGTTTGTCTTGCGGCATTTTAGACGGCAGTTCGTTGAGGATATTCAGCATATCCGCTTTGGGCTCGCCGACAGACAAGCCACCGATCGCGAAGCCATCAAAGCCAATATCCACCAGGCCCTCAAGAGATTTGTCCCGCAGCGACGGATACACGCCACCCTGGACAATGCCGAACAGCGCTGCTGTATTGCTACCGTGAGCGTCCTTGCTGCGCCGGGCCCAGCGTAAGGACAGCTCCATGGATTCGCGGGCCTGGGTTTCGGTGGCAGGATAAGGCGTACACTCGTCAAAGATCATCACAATGTCTGATCCAAGGTCGCGCTGAACCTGCATGGCAATTTCCGGCGACAACTCCACCGGCGAGCCGTCGATCGGTGAGCGAAAGGTAACTCCGTCCTCAGTGATCTTGCGCATCTCACCAAGACTAAAAACCTGAAAACCGCCGGAATCGGTCAGAATAGGTCCTTGCCATTGGGTGAAGTCATGAAGATCACCATGGGCTTTGATTACCTCGGTACCCGGCCGCAGCATCAGATGGAAGGTGTTGCCCAGGATAATCTGGGCGCCAATGCCTTCTATATCTCTCGGCAACATGCCCTTAACGGTGCCGTAAGTACCCACCGGCATAAAGGCAGGGGTTTCTACCTGGCCGCGGGGAAACGTCAGGCGCCCACGCCGGGCTTTGCCGTCTTCTCCGAGCTTCTCAAATGACATACAGCACGGGTTTTCAGGATCAGTCAAGGCATGCCTCCAGACTCGGTATTCGCTTTGGCAGCTCCCAGACTGGCGACCTGCCCCGTGATGAACATGGCATCGCCATAACTGAAGAACCGGTAGCGCCTGCGTATGGCCTTGTCATAGGCCGCCATCACATGGTCCTGGCCGGCAAAAGCGCTGACCAGCATAATCAGGGTCGATTCCGGCAAATGGAAATTGGTCACCATGGCATCCACACACTGAAACCTGTAACCCGGAAAAATAAAGATATCGGTTTCACCACGAAAGGACGTTAGATGGCCATCCCTTGAGGCGGATTCCAGCGACCGGACCGAGGTAGTTCCCACTGCAATGACCCGCCCGCCCCTGGCCCTTGTGCGCCTGACCGCAGCAACGGTCTCCTCGGGCACGTGAGCGATTTCACTGTGCATGATGTGGTCTTCAATGCGGTCAACCCGCACCGGCTGGAAGGTGCCGGCGCCTACATGAAGCGTCACGAACGCGCTTTCAATGCCTTTCTCCGCCAAGGCCGCCAGCAGTGGCTGGTCAAAGTGCAGCCCTGCGGTGGGAGCCGCAACCGCACCCGACTCTCGAGCATAGACTGTTTGATAGCGTTCACGGTCAGTGGATTCATCGGGCCGGTCAACGTAAGGAGGTAACGGCATATGACCGATACGCTCAAGCAGATCAAGGACCGGTTCTTCAGTCTCACTGACCAGCTCAAACAACGCATCCTGCCGGCCCCGCATCCGGAGCACCGACTGGTCTTCCAGAATGATCGTCTGGCCTGTCTTCGGAGATTTCGACGCCCGCACATGAGCAAGCAACGTATGCACACCGGTTACTCGTTCGACCAGGATTTCAAGCTGACCCCCGGTCTCCTTGCGACCAAACAGGCGGGCAGGTATTACGCGGGTATTGTTGAACACCAGCAGGTCGCCGGGGGCAATAAATGTCGGAAGATCAAGGAATTGATGATGGGCCGTCTGGCCTGTTGCGCCGTCCAGTGTCAGTAAACGGGAGGCACTCCGCTGCGCCAGAGGGTACCGGGCAATCAGCTCGTCAGGTAAATCAAAGTGGAAGTCCGAGACGTTCATTGGAAAGCTGTTCGCTGATACCGCAATGCGGCCAATACATGGTGCCGAGGGTCGGACTCGAACCGACACGCAGTTGCCTGCACGAGATTTT
>JBDNIR010000322.1:0-6296 GCA_041688195.1 Marinobacter sp. | reverse complement strand
GTTGGACGGTACCTACACACTGGTCCATATGGACGATGCTTCCAAACTGATGCGCACCAATGGCAAGGCCCAGGGTGTACGCCTGTTGGTGGACGACCTGTTCAAGGCGCCACAAGTGGCGGAGGAGGCAGCCCGCGATCTCGGTGGCCGGCACTACGTATCTGACTGGACCCGCACTCACGGTAATCTGTTCCAGGCCATCCGTATGGAGAAAACCATGATTGGCCTGCTGTTGATGTTTATTGTGGCAGTGGCGGCCTTCAACATTGTGTCAACGCTGGTCATGGTTGTTACCGATAAAACCGCCGATATTGCTATCCTGCGGACGATGGGTGCTACGCCCGGCCGCATCATGAGGATATTCATCGTCCAGGGCGCTGTGATCGGTGTCCTGGGTACTATTGTGGGCACTACGTTGGGTGTTCTCGGGGCTACCTACATCAGCGATATTATCGGCTGGATCGAAACAATCCGCGGCAGCCAGTTCCTCAATGCCGATGTCTACTTCATCAGCTATCTGCCTTCCCAGTTGCTGTGGCAAGACGTATACATCATCAGCGGCGCGGGCATGGCGATGAGCCTGCTGGCGACCATTTATCCGGCGTGGCGTGCATCCCGCGTTGATCCGGCGGAGGCCCTGCGTTATGAGTAATCCCGAACAGGCCATTGCGCCGGACACGCCGGTCATCGAGTGTGACCAACTTACCCGAACGTACAATGAAGGGCCGACTAAGCTGACAATATTTTCGGATATCTCCCTGAGTGTTGCTGCCGGGGAGACGGTTGCGATTGTCGGTAGTAGTGGTGCCGGCAAAACCACGTTGCTGAATTTGCTGGGGGGGTTGGATAAACCCTCAACGGGTCACATTGCCATTTGTGGGAAGGATATCCACCGAATGTCAGAAGCGGCCAGAGCCCGGTTCCGCAACCAGTACCTCGGTTTTGTCTATCAGTTTCATCATTTGTTGCCCGAGTTTACGGCTCTTGAAAACGTGATGATGCCCTGCGTATTGGGTAGCGTGTCGGTTCGGGACGCTTCCAGACGGGCTAAGAGTATTTTGTCCGAAGTGGGTTTGGGCGCCAGGCTGGACCATAAGCCGGGTGAGTTGTCGGGTGGCGAACGACAGCGGGTGGCCATCGCCCGGGCACTGGTAAATGAGCCGCAATGCGTGCTGATGGACGAGCCTACCGGTAACCTTGACGAGCAAACCGGAGAAGGTGTGCGCCAAATGATTGCTGCTCTGAGGGATCGGCTTGGCATCGCCTTTGTGGTTGTCACCCACGATATGGGTATGGCTCAAAGTCTCGGGCGGGTACTCCGACTGGAGCAGGGAAAACTGGTAGAGCAGCTGGCCGGGTAAGGGTATCAGTTAACCGGGTGCCGGCGTCTGCCCCATTCGGAGCGGACCTTGCGGCGCCAGAGGTATTGAATAGTCAGGTAACTTACGCAGGCCGCTACCGTTGCGATAATGATTGAGCCGAAGTAGAGCGGGATGCCGATATCGACGATGCGATTACTGATCCAGGACCAGCTCAGCTCAAACTCAAAGGTCCTGACCGGGCGACCCAGGAGCCAGGCCCCAACTTTGTAATTAAAGTAAAATATCGGGGGCATGGTAAGAGGGTTGCTGATCCAGACCAGGGCAACGGAGAGGGGCAGGTTGGCGTTGAACCAGATGGCGCAGAATGCCGCCGCAGCCATCTGGAAAGGCATCGGCAGGAAACACCAGAAAATACCGATAAAAAACGCTCTCGACACACAATGACGAGTGATGTGCCAGAGGTTCGGTTCATGCAGGATATCGCCCAGGAAATGAAGGGAGCGGATCGCCCGTACTTTATCCGGTGTCGGCAAATAGCGCTTTATGAACTTCTTCGGCATGTCGACGGGCTGCCTGTTGTAGAGGGTGATTCAGCGGAATTATAGGCGCTGAATCCCGAAAATTCGTCGAGGGGCAAGGATTGCCCGGGGGTTATGTGTGCGAGCAGGGATTGCTGCCTTTTCTTGCGGCGTCATCTTACTGTATTGCAGCGGGATGCTGCTACCTTGGCCGGAATTGATTTTCGGCTTTGTGGTGCTGACAGCATCCGCTTTGCTAATTACCCGACATTTCACTTTGACGCCATTGGTCTTGTTGTTGTGTGTCGGCCTCGGTTTGGCATGGTCCAACTGGCATGCGGGTAATCGCATGCTGGCAGCGCTTCCCGCCAGTGCCGAAGGCTCTGATCTGGTGGTTGAAGGGTATCTCTGTGACATCCCCTCCCCAGGTATATTTAACAGCGTTCGCTTTAGTTTTTGTGTCACCCGCTGGGTTTCATCACTGCCCAGCGAAAATCCGCTGCCGGATAAACTGAGGCTTGCGTGGTATGGCCAAGAGGCCACCCGTGACTTGCCCCATAATCTGCGCCTGACAGTTCGACTCAAACGTGCTAACGGCTCAGTAAATCCGGCAGGTTTCCGTTACGAAACCTGGCTCTATCGACACGGCTTTCGCGCGACCGGAACCTTGCGCAAAGCAGTGCCCCTGAGCACGGACTCCTGCTATCTCGTCTGCCACTACCATCAGTGGCGGAACTTTATGGCGGCGGGATTGGAATCAAGGCTCGGCCACACAACACATTATCCTCTTGCTGAAGCGTTACTCATCGGTCAGCGCGGACAAATGACACCTGCCCACTGGCGGGTACTCCAGCAAACCGGCACGATTCATCTGGTGGCGATCTCCGGATTACATATCGGCTTGATTGCGGTCGGGCTTGGTCTGCTTGCGCGCTGGCTGCTGGTGCGTTTGCCTCAGCATTGGTTGACACCGTCCCGTAGCAGGGCCATCGCCTTCGGTCTGGTCATCGTCGGGAGCTCTGCGTATGCCCTTGCTGCGGGCTTTACTGTCCCTACCCGCCGCGCCCTGGTGATGGTTGTTATCACTGGTTGGCTGGTTTTCCGGGCCGGACGAACGGGGCCCTGGGCTGCCTGGCTGTTGGCCGCGTTTGTTGTTTTGTTGCTCGACCCATTCGCGCCGCTGGACCGGGGTTTCTGGTTGTCATTTGGCGCGGTATCAATCTTGGTTCTGATATTTTCCGGTCGGATGTTGCCCCCTGCTCCGGTAATTGGGTTAATACTGGCCCAGTGCGGGGTGTTTGCAGGGCTTTGGCCGATACTGGCGATGATGGATCAGGAGCCAGCGGCGATGGGTTGGCTGGCCAACCTGGTGGCGATTCCCTGGGTCTCGCTGGTGGTAATGCCGGTGTTGATGGTCGCTGCCTTGCTGATTGCCCTGCTGCCGATGACGTCACCTTTTGTCGGCCAGGCGGTGGATGCGGTGCTCGGGATTCTCTGGTGGTTCCTTGAGCTGATTGCCAGCTTGCCCGCGCCCGCTCTGGCCACCTCGTTCGGTGTTGCTTTGGCGATTGCCGTGTTGGTTTTGGTGTCGTTATTTTTTCCGATACCACGGTTGCGCTTACTGGCTGGAGTATTGCTGGCCGCTTGGCTGAGCACCTCCTCCAGTTTTGGCGGTGCTGACAGGAAAAACCCCTGGGTTGAGCATCCGGAGCTCTGGGTCTGGGATGTGGGGCAAGGGCTGTCGGTGCTGTTCCGTCACCAGGATCAGGTGCTGCTTTACGATACCGGGCCGGAAACTCCCTCTGGATACTCCGCAGTTAACAGCGTGTTGCTGCCAAATCTTGCTTACCTCGGAGTGCGTAAAATCAATACGCTGGTGTTAAGCCACGGAGATGTGGATCATGCCGGTGGCCTGGAGGAGTTGTTTGAGAAAATGGCCGTAAGCCAGGTTTTGTCGGGCCAACCTGAGCGGTTGCTGACAGACAAGCCGGGTCTCGCGTTTCCCGACATTAACCCGTGTGAGTCCGGAAAATCGCTCCTGGTGGGTGGCGCGAAGGTCGGGCTATGGCAAGCTTCGCCTGCGATCGCTGCTGCTGACAGTAACGATGCGTCCTGTATGGTGACCATTCGCTATGGTGGAACGGATATTGTGTTGACAGGTGATATATCACGAGAGGTTGAGCAGCGCTATATCCAGCAGATTGGATTACCCGGTGCCGAATATCGAATCCTGATTGCCTCGCACCACGGCAGTAACACCTCGTCCGGGCAGCGGTGGATTGAAGCGGTTGCCGCTGATGATGTGGTTTACAGCGCTGGCTACCGGCATCGATACGGACACCCCCACGAGGATGTGATCGACCGCTTCAGAGCCGCCGGAGCCCGGCAGTTCAATACCGCGTATTCGGGCGCCCTGGTTTTCACACTGGATGGGGCAGAGGTGTCGGTCGCGGAATGGCGATCACAGACGCCGTTCTGGATCCGACGTGCGGAAGATCACTGGAATGCACCCTGAGGGTGTGGCCAACGCCAGCGGCTATGCTAAAGTAGCGCGGCTTGTAACTAATCAGGGAGACCAAGCGTGTTCGAGCTCTTGAAAGCGGGTGGCATTATTATGGTGCCGATTGTAGCCTGTTCCATTCTTGCCCTTGCCATTATCCTGGAACGGTTCTGGACTCTCAGAGAGTCCCGGGTTGCGCCTCAGGCTACCATCAATGAACTCTGGCGCTGGATTAAAAAGAAAGAGCTTAACGGCCGCAAACTCAAGGCATTGCAGGGCTCATCGCCCATGGGCAGGATACTGGCCAGTGGGCTTATGAATGCGAAGCACGGTCGAGAGATCATGAAAGAAAGCATTGAGCACGAAGCCAGCCAGGTCATCCACGAATTGGAGCGTTTTCTCAATCCACTGGGTACGGTTGCTACTATCACGCCTTTGCTGGGTTTGCTGGGCACAGTCATTGGTATGATCAAGGTGTTCGCTGAAATTCAGTTGGCTGGCGTTGGTGATGCTGGCAACCTGGCTGGAGGTATATCCGAAGCGCTGATGACAACCGCTGCCGGCCTGAGTGTGGCGATTCCAGCGCTGATCTGTCATCGCTATTTACTCCGCCGTGTGGATGAGCTCGTGGTGAATATGGAGCAGGAAGCCATAAAGCTGGTTGAAGTGGTTCATGGCGACCGCGAAATTGACGTGGAAGGAGCCTGAACGCCGTGAAGTTCAAGCGCCAGATAAGTCAGGAAGTCGGGGTTGATCTGACACCGCTGATCGATGTTGTGTTCTTGCTGCTTATTTTCTTCATGGTATCGACGACGTTCACCCGTGAAAGCCACCTCAAAGTTGATCTTCCTGAAGCAAATGGTGAAGCAGCGGAAACACAGGCCAAACAAGTGGATGTGGTGATCAACGCTGAAGGTCAGTACGCGGTCAATGAAAGGACGCTGGTCAACAATCAGCGTGCCACGTTGCAGCGTGCGGTAGACGAGCTTGCGGCCGGTGATACCAGCCTTCCTTTCATAATTACGGCTGATGCCCGGACGCCCCATGAATACGTTGTGCGGGCGATGGATATCGCCGGCAAACTGGGGTTCGCGAGACTCAGCATCACAACTGAGCGGACTGGCGATGAGCGTTGAAAGTGAGAAATCCGGCCCGCATGTTGCTGAAGATCCTTCCGACTGGCAGACCTACAAGCGGCTCGTCGCTTACGTAAAACCGTTTTGGTTTGCGTTCTCGCTGGCGGTATTGGGAAATGTCATTTATGCCGCCGCGTCCACCGGTATGGCGGCGGCAATGGAATACGTCATCACCGCTCTGGAAAACCCGACGGACGAAAATCGCCTGCAACTGACGCTATTGATTGTGGCGGTGTTTGCTTTTCGCGGTGTGGGGACGTTCCTCAGTCAGTACTTTATCAGCTATGTCGGTCGGCAGGTCATAAACGCTTTGCGTACACAGGTGTTCGACCGCATGCTGGCATTGCCCTCCCGATATTTTGATGAGAATGCTGCCGGACGCCTGGTGTCGAAACTGACCTTTAACGTCGAGCAGGTTGCCGAAGCCACCACCAACGCTATTACGATCACACTCCGGGAAGGTCTCACGATTATCGGGCTAATGGGCTTCATGCTCTATACCAACTGGAAGCTCACGCTGGTGTTTTTGGCGGCGGGCCCGTTGATTGCCCTTGTGGTGAGTTACGCCAGTAAGCGCTTCCGTAAACTCAGTAAACGAATCCAGGGTTCCATGGGGGATATCACTCATGTGGCCTCTGAGTCTATCAATGGGTATCGCGTCGTTCGGGCTTTCGGTGGTGAAGACTATGAACGCCAGCGCTTCGGGGATGTCAGTCAGCGTAACCTGACCCAAAGTCTCAAGCTCGCTTCCACCCAGGCCATCAGTGTTCCAGTTATCCAGGTGCTGGTAGCCATCGCCATTGCAGCGCTGGTCTGGACC
>JBDNIR010000321.1:0-2081 GCA_041688195.1 Marinobacter sp. | reverse complement strand
CTGTCGCCTGGCTTCAGCTTCCTGCTGATTTCGCCGCTTCTCTTCTGCAGCTTTGGCGGCAGCCTCTTGCTGCTTGCGCTGCTCTTTCGCCTGCTGACGTTTGCGCTCTTCCTCAGTTTTTTGACGAACTCGCTCCTTGGCCTCGGCATCCGCTTTTTGCCGGGCTTGCTCTGCCTCCTTCTGCTTGGCTGCCTGCGCTTCCCGCTGTTGGGCTTCACGTTCTTTGGCTAGCTGGCGCTCTTGTTGCTGCCGAGCGCGTTCTTCGGCCGCCTTGCGCTCGGCCTCCATTTCTTGCAGGTCCTCTTCAGGCTCAGGCTCGGGCTCGGGCTCGGGTACAGGCGCTGGCGCGGGCTCCGGTGCAGGCTGTTGAACGGGTGGCTGACTGGTAATCAGGCGTGCCGAAATACTTCTGGGCATCGGTTCTTCTACCGGGCTGGTCCAGCGCCAACCGGCCAAAGCAACCACGACAATCAGGCCGTGCAACAGCAGGGACAACACAACAGGGGATTTCCACGCTGGCTGCCCTGTGCTGATCGGTTCTCGCTGCTGGTCAATCACGAAACATCAACCCCTACTGATTTTGCGAGCTTTCGGTAATAAGGCCGACGCTGGAGGCGCCGGCGCCCTGCAATGCTGACATCAGCCGGACCACCACGCCGTAATTTACAAACTCATCACCACGGACCAGAACTTCACTGCGCGTCCGACCCGCAAGAATTTTAGCAACCTGACTCTGAACCTCGTCGAGGGGCATGGGGTCACTGCCTTCGCCCCCGACTTCCAGATAATAGGCGCCGTTGGCATCCACCGAGACGATGATGGATTCCACGTCTTTTTCCGCCTGAATGGGGTCCGACACTGTATTGGGCAGATCAACCTTTACGCCCTGAATCAGCATCGGCGCCGTCACCATAAAAATGATCAGCAGCACCAGCATCACGTCGATGTAGGGAACCACGTTGATTTCCGACATTGGCTTGCGGCGCTCGCGGGGCATCATCCCCATACCTTTCATGCTCACATTCGTACTCCTGCCAGATAATCAGGCTCAGGCCGCTGGGGCTTTCTCGTTGTTATGCACCCGACGATGCAGAATACTGGAGAATTCCTCGGCAAAGGTCTCATAGTTCTTAAGCAGCGAATCCGATTTTGTGGAAAAACGGTTATAGGCGATCACTGCCGGAATCGCAGCGAACAGACCCATGGCTGTGGCAATAAGGGCTTCGGAAATGCCCGGCGCTACGGTCGCAAGCGTAGCCTGTTGAGCTTGGGCCAGGCCCCGAAACGAGTTCATGATGCCCCAGACTGTGCCGAACAACCCCACATACGGACTGGTCGAACCTACGGTCGCGAGAAACGGCAGGTGAGTTTCAAGACGTTCCTGCTCGCGCGCGAAGGCTACACGCATGGCCCGCTGGGCGGCCTCCATCACTGCATCGGCATCCCGGCTTTGCTGCCGGAGCCGAGAGAACTCTTTGAATCCTGCACGAAAGATAGCTTCGAGCCCGGAAAACGGCGTCGGGTCTGAATTGACTTCCCGATAGAGCTGTCCGAGATCCATGCCAGACCAAAAACGCTCTTCAAAGGCCAACTGCGCTTGCTTGGCTTTACGGAAAACTTGGAAACGCTGAAAGATCAACGCCCAGGATATGACCGATGCGAGCGCCAGCAACAGCATAACCAGCTGCACCAGCAAGCCTGCATTGGCGATGAGAGACCAAACTGAGAGTTCTGAATCCACCTTCTACTCCTGGTTTTCCGTTTTAAAGATCAGAGAGCGCATTCGCCTCTCCCTGTAAGAGGTTTTCGTTGGATAACACTTGGCTATGCTGTTGGCATCAGGGCTTTCATGGTCTCTGGCAACACCCGGGGCCGCCCGGTGTCCAGAGCCACACACGCGACCTTGACGACGGCATCGGCTAACAGTACGCCATCAGATTCGCGCTCCATGTAGTGCAGATACTTGGCATGGAACACAATACCACCGGCATCGGTATCTTCTATATAGACTCGAACCGGCAAGCTGAATGGGGACGGACTCGGTGCGGTATCAATCAAGTAGATCCTCCTGTTCGGGTTTT
>JBDNIR010000320.1:0-3069 GCA_041688195.1 Marinobacter sp. | reverse complement strand
TTGCCGTCACGGTCGATCAGGCTGACATGCAGGTGCATACCACTACCCGCCTGGTTGTGGTATGGCTTGGCCATGAACGTAGTGTCCATCTCATGGTCGTAGGCCATGTTCTTGATCAGGCGCTTGAGCAGCGTGGCGTGATCACAGGACTGCACCGCATCAGCCACATAATGCAGGTTGACCTCGAACTGGCCGGGGGCAGATTCCGCCACCAGCGCATCAGCAGGAAGGTCCTGTTCACGGGCTGCATCCAGCACATCGGCCAGGAACTCGGCGTACTCGTCCAGGTCATCGATGGAATAGGCCTGCACACCGGCTGGGCGCTTGCCCGACATCGGTGATTTCGGAGGCTGCGGCCGACCGGACAGATTCTCCTGGTCAATCAGGTAGAATTCCAGTTCAAACGCCGCTACAGGAGTGAAGCCCAGCTCAGCAAACCGCTTGACGATGTTCTGCAGCACTACCCTGGGGTCGGCAAAAAACGGCGTCTTGCGATCGAGTTCGTACATGGTCAGCAACAGCTGGCCGGTGGGCCGTTTCTGCCAGGGCTCCATGGTGAGCGAGCCGGCAATGGGCAGGCAGACTCGGTCAGCTTCACCAATATCCAGACCCAGCCCGGTTTCTTCAACGGTGGTGCCCTGGATATTCATACCGAAGATGGAAGCTGGCAACGCAATGCCCTTGTCGAACACCTTCAGCAAGGCTGAGGGGTCCACCCGCTTGCCGCGAACGATGCCGTTCATGTCAGGAATCAGCAAGTCGACAAACTGCAACTCGGGGTGTGCCTGGAGAAACGCTTTGGCGTTCGCAGAACCGGAACTCATAACAGAAACCTTATACAGTCACTATGTGCCTGTGCTGAAACTGCCCACAGGGTCTTGCCAAAACGCCGTTTCACCGAGCCTTGAGCGCTCTTTATCCGGTTTTCAAACGGCCTTTGCAACCAAAACATACAGCCACCGGATCAGCCGCTAAAAAATTTCTAGCGTAGAGTTAAACATGATGCTAAATATTGCTTGTTTTCAACGGTGGAAACATCAGTAATAGTAGCAGAAGTTTGTTTCGGGTTATCCGGGCCACGATGCTTTTCTGGAGTAAATATTTGGTATGCCCCAAGCCCTTGATCCTGCCAGCTCGACGCGGCCACTGATCGGTGTCAGTGCCTGCAGCCAGCAAATACCGGGACGTCATCCGGCATTTTCTGTTGGCGAAAAATACGTCCGCGCGGTGGCCGAGGGTGCTGGCGGCATTCCTCTGGTGATTCCCGCTTTAGGTGATGCCTTGCCACCTGACCAGTTAGTGAGCGCCCTCGACGGCATCCTGTTGACCGGCTCCCCATCCAATATCGAGCCTTATCATTACCAAGGTCCTTCCAGTGACCCAAACACCCTTCACGACCGCCAGCGCGACGCCACCACTCTGCCGCCGATCCGGGCAGCGATTGCTGCAGGCGTACCCATATTGGGCCTGTGCCGCGGCTTTCAGGAAATGAACGTGGCTTTCGGGGGCACTCTGCACCAGAAGTTGCACGAGACCGGCCAATACCAGGAACACCGCGAGGACCAGGACCTTCCGCTGGATGAGCAGTACAGCCGGGGTCACCTCGTCAGGATTGCCAGCGGCGGCGTATTGGCGGGCATCTGGCCTGCGTCCGCAACCGTGCCGGTAAACTCTCTCCATGAGCAGGGCATCAAGGATCTGGCCCCGGGCCTGACTGTCGAAGCGACCGCAGAAGATGGCCTGGTGGAAGCCTTTTCCATCACCAACGCCCAAAGCTTTGCCCTGGCAGTGCAATGGCACCCTGAATGGCAATGGCAGCCGGGTGTGGCTGCCGGGGAATATCCGTTCTACCACGCCCTTCTGAAATCTTTCGGCGAGGCCTGTCTGGCCCGCCGAAGGAGCGCTTTCCGCTCATTGTGATGTCTACACCACCTCTAAACTCCTGATCGATGCTATTGTGGAGCTGGCCCCGCATTTGCTTTGGTCAGTTACCTCATTAAATCCCACAAACCGTCATCCGCTCTCGTCGAGAAGCGACGCGGTGAATCCAATGGCTGAGCCCTCCGCCAGCCATTTTGCACAACAACAATCAAGGAGAACACAATGGGACATCCCACATCACAGGCAGGCTTGCGGCATACGCTGCTCAGCACCGCCACCTCCGTCGCACTGGTATCTGCCGGTGTCATCGGCTTCGGCCAGGCAGCGCACGCCGAAGATACCTTCAAGGTTGGCCTGGTCACCTTCCTGTCCGGTGGCGCCTCCGGGCCGTTTGGTGTACCTGCGGCACAGGCAGCTGAAACCGTCATCAAGGCCATTAATGCCGGCGAGCTGCCAGCCCCTTACGACAGCGCCGGGGTCAACGGTTTGCAATTGGAATCGGTGGTGATCGACGAGGCCGGCGGCCCCACCAAACAGGTGGAGGAATATCGCAATCTGGTTCAGCGCCAGAACGTCGACGCCGTCATCGGCTATATCTCAAGCGGTGATTGCCTGGCTGTCGGCCCGGTCGCCGAAGAAATGAAGACGTTTACCATTGCCTTTGACTGTGGCACACCGCGACTGTTTGACGAGGTTAACAACCCCACGTACTTGTTCCGCACCGGGCTGGACGCTGTTGCCGACAACGTCGGTGCCGCCCGCTACCTTAATGACGCCAAATCCGATGCCGAGCGGCTGGCCGGCATTCAGCAGAACTACGCCTGGGGGCAGGATTCCTGGCTCGACTTCACGCTGTCCATGGAACAACTGATGCCGGATGTCGAGATTGTCGATAACCAGACTCCACAGATTTTCCAGGGCAGCTACGGCACCGAAATCTCGGCTCTGCAAACCAAACGTCCTGACATTATCCACTCCAGTATGTGGGGTGGCGATATGGAAGCCTTTGTGGCCCAGGCCAGTGTGCGCGGTTTGCTCGACCAGGCGACGGCCATTCTGACCACCGGTGAGTCCGGCATGCACCGCTTCAAGGATCAGGCTCCCAATGGCACCATTCTGGGTGGTCGTGGTCCGTTCGGCGGTTTCATGCCGGAGAACGAGCTGAGCGAATGGTTCTCCAAAGCCTAT
>JBDNIR010000319.1:0-2367 GCA_041688195.1 Marinobacter sp. | reverse complement strand
TCCTTGAGATTGTGTCCGGTCACGACGAAATGCAGATGGATGCGGGTGAACACAGCGGGTACTTCGTCAGCCCGTTCGGCCTCAAGCTCGGCGCGACAGTCGGTGACATCTTGCCGGCTCTTCTGAAGAATGCTCATGACATCAAAAGAGGAGCAGCCGCCAAGCCCCATTAACAGCATTTCCATGGGCCGTGGTCCCAGGTCGCGACCGCCATGGTCCGGCGGACCGTCCATCTGCACTGTATGGCCGCTGCCGCTGGTGGCCTTGAAACTGGCCTCTCCGGCCCAGTCGATGGTTGCTTTCATGGCGTTCCTCCAATTAGTCAGCCGCAAATGCTAGCACATCACTGCTGATTTCTTCACTGTGTTGGCACCCGGAGACAGGCGGGCGCAAAAAACCAGAGTGTTCTATACTTGCTGAGGGTCGCGCCCCGGTTGCTGAAACCGGGCCATCTTGATATAAGGTTCGACGTTAGTCGTACTACAAGAAACCCTCAGGGAAAGCAGGGACACCAAATAACATCGGCATTCGTCAGTAAAGGAGGCACGATTCGCATTATGGCCATGATCGTCAGACCGGTTGAGCAGAAGACAAAACATCTCGATTATTTCCTGTCGCAGTGTCATCGCAGACGCTACCCCGCCAAAAGCACCATTATCTACGCTGGCGACAAAAGCGATTCACTTTTCTATATTGTCAAAGGGTCTGTCACCGTCATTATTGAGGACGATGATGGTCGCGAGATGATCATGGCTTACCTCAATGCCGGTGACTTCTTCGGCGAGATGGGCCTGTTCGATAATATGGATTCGCGCAGCGCCTGGGTAAAAGCGAAGAGCGAGTGTGAGGTGGCTGAGATCAGTTACGCCAAGTTCCGCGAGATCGCCCAGCAGGACCCGAGGGTGCTTTATTTCATTGGCGAACAAATGGCGACCCGGCTACGCCAGACCACCCGAAAAGTGGGTGATCTTGCCTTTCTGGATGTCACTGGCCGGGTAGCGAGAACGCTGCTGGATCTCTGTAAAGAGCCGGATGCCATGACGCACCCGGATGGTATGCAGATCAAAATTACCCGCCAGGAGATTGGTCGTATTGTTGGTTGTTCCAGGGAGATGGTTGGTCGTGTGTTGAAAACCCTGGAAGAGCAGGGGCTGGTGCAGGTGAAAGGTAAAACCATGGTGGTTTACGGCACCCGCTAAATGGCAGCCAATTAACCAGCGTCATCCTGGGTATGGTGCCATCCGATCGTTACAATAGGAGCCTACAGCAGGTTATAAAACAGGTTGCAACCGTGGCCCCGAGTGAGCAAAGTCCGCGATCCGCCACCATGCCGTTGACGGATCGTCCCATCATTTCCCACACCCCCGGTGACGCTGGCGCCCAACTGGCGATGTTCATTGCGCAGCATCCCAATGTGATGATCCTGACCGGCGCTGGCATCAGTACCGACTCGGGTATTCCCGATTACCGCGACGGTGACGGTGCCTGGAAGCGTAAACAACCGGTTCAGCATCAGGATTTTATGACATCAAGGACGACTCGCAAGCGCTACTGGGGTCGCAGCCTGATCGGCTGGCCACTGATTCGCAACGCCCGTCCCAATCCGGCCCATTTCCATGTTGCAGAGTTTGAGCGCCGTGCCATAAGCACGCGGGTGGTTACCCAGAATGTCGACCGTTTACACCAGCGCGCTGGCACCCAGTCGGTTGTTGACCTTCACGGGCGCGCCGATGAGGTGGTCTGCATGGCCTGCGGCTACCGGTGTGACAGGGATGAGGTGCACGAGCGTTGCCACGATATGAACCCCGCCTTTCATCGTTACCATGCGACGGCCGCGCCAGATGGCGATGCTGACCTGGAGGTTGATTTCAGTGCGTTCGAACTCGCTGACTGCCCTTGTTGCAACGGTATCTTGAAGCCGGACGTCGTGTTTTTTGGCGACAACGTACCCCGGCAACGGGTGCACTCAACACTGGACACACTTCGTAAGAGTGACGGTTTGCTGGTTATTGGCTCTTCCCTGATGGTGTTTTCAGGCTTCCGTTTTTGCCGCTATGCCCACGAGTGGGGGAAACCCATCGCCACGCTCAACCTTGGCCGTACCAGGGCCGACGGTTTGGTGGATCTGAAGCTCAATGCCCGCATTGCGGAAACGCTGGAAGCCGTATTGGCTCAGCTCTGATCAAAGCCACGCTTACAGAATCAGGCCGGGGGCGTTAACCGGACGTCTGCAATTGCCAGTCATTGTTGGTTAGCGCCCGGCCGCCCTGCTCGGTTACCTGTACGGTGTCGCTGATACCAATGCCCCACAGCCCTGGTAGACGCAGGCAAAGGGGCAGATGAAACACCATGTTGGTTTGGAATGGC
>JBDNIR010000318.1:0-15768 GCA_041688195.1 Marinobacter sp. | reverse complement strand
TCAATACCATGTCATTAGTGCCGATAAAGGTCCCTTCAACGAGCTCCAATTGTTTGCCAAGCGAGTCGGAGGGATAGACGGTTATCTTGACGTGACCGTCGGTGCGTTCATCTACAAGCTCCGCGTAGCGCTTGGAGATAATAAGGTCACTACCATTATTGTTTTAATTAGTTTATATCGGTGACTTTATTTCCAGCTTCCACTTGGTATTACTGGCGTGAACGTAATACTCAGGTTCTCTTTTTAGCGCAAGTATCGAGGTATCACAGGATCGTGTGATTTCCGCCGTCAAAATAAGCGCCTACTTCTAACCTTGCAGTACCGTAAACTAGAAGAATTGCGGAGCTATGGTCAACGGCGCCACTCGAATAAGATTTATTGCCGAGACTAATAGGCTGACGTTTGCACTATTCGGCCCAAGGCGGCTGACGAAAAACCTCAACGAGGTAATCGACAAAATTTCGGATCCGGGGCAGAAGTTCACGCTCCGGTAGGAAGATCGCACTAATCGACGTGTCATCGCGGACCTGGTAGTCCGCCAGGAGCGGCACTAGTTTACCGTTTCGAATGGCGGGGAGCGCCAGATGCTCAGCCAGCCGCATGACTCCGACTCCTGCTGTGCATAGCTCAAATAAGGTCAGGCCATTGCTGCTGCGGAAGTTACCGTTTGCAAGCAATGTTTGTGTCTTTCCTTCAACCCGAAACGACCAGCGGTTGAGATGGTCGAGTGGCCCCTCCCACATAAGGCAGTTATGCCGGCTAAGGTCCGCTGGCGTCTGCGGCGTCCCCTTTGCTGCCACGTAGCTGGGCGCAGCCACTACCAAACGTTGCAGATCGCAAAGCTTCCTGCTCCTGAGGGAAGAATCAGTCAACCTGCCCATACGAATAGCCACATCGACGTTGTCTTCGATGAGATTTGCAATCGAGTCAGACAGGGCAAGGTGGAAGACAACATTAGGGTGATCTGCCATCGCCTTAGGAAGTAACTGCACTATCTGATCCAGACCGAAGGCCAGGGGCGCACTGATTCGGAGTTCTCCGCTGACCTTGGAGCGCGCTGAGGAAATCTGTGCCTCCGCTAGCTCTATCTCATAGAGTATCCTGCCGCAGGCAATCAGAAATTGCTCGCCTTCCCCGGTCAGCCTATGGCCTCGGGTTGAACGGTGAATCAACTGGACACCCAACCTGCGCTCCAGGCGGGTCATCGTCTGGCTCACGAAAGGCTGACTCACCCCAAGCAGATGCGCGGCGGCAGTGAACCCTCCCGCGTCCACCACTGCCTTGAATATCCGCATTTCGAGCAACCTATTTTCTTTCATCGTTAATGACCCTATCCGGAACCGGCCAGGGATAAGCCAGTTGAAGCCCAGCAAGTGTAGCGCAAATGAAAATTACACTAAGTCAGTCCTGAGCCCAGGAAAGCCCCGACAACAGCATAGCTAACGGTAGTTTACCGCGAAACTTGAGCCAACATGGCGACAGGGCGGGTGTCAGGTTCTACAATGACCGGCCTGGGAAGCTCGGTTTCATTCCGTTCCCTTTATTCATTGCCATGTTCCCACCGTTACAGGACCGAACCTTGAAGTCACTGTCCCTGAATCAGCTCTACAAAGCTTGTGTTCTCAAAGATTTTCCGTTCAAAACCACCCGACAGCTTGAACCTCTGGCTGAGATTGTTGGCCAGAACCGTGCCCAGGAAGCGGTGCGCTTTGCATTAGCCATGCCTCACGGGGGTTATAACGTCTATGCGGTTGGGCGCAACGGCCTCGGCAAAAGAACCATGATGCTGCGCTATCTCGAGCACCATGCTGACACAGAACACAAAAGCCACGATTGGTGCTATGTCGCTAATTTTGAAGAGCCGCGGGTGCCAAAAATCCTGCGTTTACCTGCCGGCATGGGGCAAGCTCTCAAGCAGGATATGGACCGGCTGATGAGCCGCCTGATGAAGGTGATTCCTCAGACTTTTGACAGTGACAGCTTTCTTGAACGTGCTGAGCAACTCAAGAACGAATACAGCAAGAAACAGGAAGATGAGCTTGAGAAAGTCGCAGCCCAGGCGCGCCGTAAGAAAGTCAGCCTGACCGTAACCACGCCCGGCGGCTACCGTCTGGTGGCGATGAGTGGGGAAGAACCTCACACCGTTGAAACTTTCAAGAAACTGACCCAGGAGCAACGGGACAAGTTCGAAGAGATTATTGACAAGCTGGAGAAAAAGCTCAGGCAAGCACTGAGAAAATTGACTGAATGGGAACAGGAATACGTTGATAAACAGCAGGCATTGAACCAAGAAACCCTCGAAAGCATTGCCGGCCACCAGATTGATGAGCTGATCGCTAAATATAAGGCCGAGCCTGATGTGACGGCTCACCTGGACGCGGTCAGAAAAGACCTTGAAGACAGCCTGGAAATTTTCCTGGAAGATAATGAGGAGCAGGCAGCGATTGCGTATGCGTCCCTCGACAAAAAAATGCCCCGTCGGTACCAGATCAACCTGTTGGTCAATCACAAAAATGATGAAGTACCCATGGTAGTGGAGGACAACCCGAACTATCACAACCTTTTTGGTTACGTTGAGAATGTCACCTACAAGGGCACGGTGTTTACGGACTTTTCACTGATCCGGCCGGGGAGTCTGCATAAGGCAAACGGCGGCTACCTGTTGATGGATGCCATCAAGGTGCTGGAGCAACCGTTTGTCTGGGACGGTCTGAAGCGTGCGCTGCGCTCACGTAGCATCCAGATCAACTCTCTGGAGCGGGAGTTAACGTTCTCCGGCACCATATCGCTGGAGCCCGAGTCCATTCCGCTGGATGTGAAACTTGTGCTGTTCGGGGACCGGGAAACCTGGATGCTACTGCAGGAATATGATCCCGAGTTTGCCGAGTTGTTCCGCGTGACCGCTGATTTCGAAAATGAAATGATGCGAACTTCGGAGAGCCAACTGCTTTACGCGAAGTTTATCGCCAGCCTGGTGATCGAGAAGAAACTGCTGCATTGTCAGCAGAAGGCAGTGGCACGGGTGATCGAGCACAGCTCTCGCATGGCGGAGCACCAGGACCGGCTGTCGTTGCATGCAGCGGACATTGCCAACCTGCTTCGGGAGTCTGACTACTGGGCTCGTCAGGCTGGCGCCAAGCTGATTCAGGCCTCCCATGTCGAGCAGGCCCTGACCAGCGCCCGATACCGCAGCAGTCGGATTCGTGATCAGTTTTACGACTCGATTCGCGATGGCTCCACCCTGGTGACCACCACCGGTGTCCGGGTGGGGCAGGTCAATGCCCTGTCGGTGCTGTCCACAGGTGGGTTTGAGTTTGGTCTTTCCAATCGCATCACTGCCAATTGTTACTATGGTGACGGAGACGTCATAGATATCGAGCGGGACGTTAAACTGGGCGGCAACATCCACTCCAAAGGCGTGATGATTCTGACTTCCTGGCTGTCATCCCATTTTGCCGCCACCGAGCCCATGCACCTGTCGGCGAGTCTTACGTTCGAGCAGAACTATGGCGAAGTCGATGGCGACAGTGCGTCACTCGCCGAATTGTGCGCGCTGGTTTCGGCGTTGTCCGGGTTTGCGGTGCGACAGGATCTGGCGATCACCGGTTCGGTGAATCAGTTCGGTGAGGTGCAGCCCATCGGCGGTGCCAACGAGAAAATTGAAGGCTTCTTTGAAACCTGTCGCCTGACCGGTATGACCGGTACCCAGGGTGTTATTGTTCCCCATACCAACGTGCAGAACCTGATGCTTGAAAGCGAGTTGGTTAACGCGGTGCGGGATGGTCAGTTTGCAGTATATAGTGTTAGCACCGCAGAAGAGGCCATTACCCTGTTGCTGGGTAGACCGGCTGGCAAAATGGATGAAAACGGCCGTTATCCGAAGCAAAGCGTGTTCGGAGCGATTCAGCAGCGGCTCGACAAAATGCGTGAGCATGAACGCGAGGAGCACGGCCATGGCGATAAATATCCCTCGATTCACTAAACAATCGCTACTTGGACTGACCGCAGCCCTGGTTTTTAGCTGGCCAGTAGCGGCGCTCGAACAGACAGCCAACAAAATCATGGAACGCAAACAACCATGGAATGCCAACAGAGAGGATGCACATGAGCGACATTGATCAAACCGTCTATGTGGTGGAAGACGATGAAGCGGTAAGGGATTCACTGGAACTTTTGCTGAAATCCGCGGAGAAATCCGTAAAACCCTATAGCACGGCCAACGCCTTCCTCAGTGATTACTCCGAGAAAATGGCAGGCTGTATCGTTCTGGACATCCGCATGCCGGGTATGGACGGCATGGAGCTACAGAAGAAACTCAATGACCGCCACTCCATCCTGCCGATTATATTCGTGACCGGCCATGGCGACGTCCCGCTGGCGGTGGATGCCATGAAAGAGGGCGCAGTGGACTTTATCCAGAAGCCCTATCGCGAAGGTGCTCTGCTTGAAAAGATCGAATCCGCTCTGGAGCAAGACCGCGAACAGCGCAAAACCCTCGGTGAAGAGCAGGAAATCCTACGCCGTGTAAAAACCCTGACGCCCCGGGAAATCGAAATCATGGACCGGATGATTGCAGGTCAGGCCAACAAGGTTATCGCCATAGAACTTGAAATCAGCCAGCGCACGGTAGAAATCCACCGATCCCGAGTGATGCACAAGATGGGCACTCATTCACTTGCACATCTGGTCCGTATGATCTTGTCCGTAAAGGACCGTATCGACGCGAAGTGAAATGCGCGTCAAGATTCGGGTATCTTTTGAACCGGGCAAGGCTTTATGACTGAAAACGTTGACGGAGTGACAGAAGCGACAGTACTTCTGGTGGATGATAATGCCCAGAACCTGAAAGTACTCTACGAAACCCTGAAAGACCGGGGTTATCACCTGTTGATCGCCAACGATGGTGAAAAAGCCATTACACTTGCCCGCCGCCACCAACCTGAAGTCATCCTTCTGGACATCATGATGCCGGAGATGGATGGCTACGAAGTCTGCCAGTATCTCAAAGCCCACCGCTCCACTGCCGATAGCGCCATCGTGTTTCTGTCGGCGCTCGACGACGTTGACGCCAAGGTCAGGGGGTTTAACCTTGGCGGTGCCGATTATATCTCCAAGCCTTTCCAGGCCCAGGAAGTCATTGCCCGGGTAAAAACCCACGCCCAGGTAATTCGCCTGGAGCGTGAACTGCATGCCCGCAACCGACAGCTGGAGAGCGACCAGAGTCGCATTCTGAACGCTATCAGCGAGAGCATTTACGGTCTCAATGAAGCCGGTGACATCATTTTTGCCAACCCGGCGGCCGCCATGACAGCGGGATGTACGGCAGAAGAACTGATTGGCCGAAACTTCTTCGCGCTGCATTTTGGTGACAAAGATGTTCCCTGTCACACCATGGAGCAGTCAGGTCGCCCAGTACAGGCGACTTGCAGCCAGGGCATCCCGGAGCACCAGCGGGCCATTTTTATGCGCCGGCTGGACGGCTCCTGCTTTCCTGCCGAGTACCGTTCGACACCGAAACTCGACGGTGATCGGCTGCGCGGAGCGGTGGTGGTGTTTCGGGACATTACCGTCGAACTTGAGAACGATCAGGCGCTGGAGGAGGCTCGGTCGGTGGTGCAAGCCCAGCGCGACCAGCTCGCCCATGCCTCACGAATGTCGACCATGGGCGAAATGACTGCCGGCTTTGCCCACGAAGTAAACCAGCCACTAACGGCCATAACCAATTATGCCCGGGTGGCATTGCGCCTGGTCAGCGCTGAGCCGCTGGATAAAACCCTGATGGAAGAAACCCTTGGCAAGATTGAAGCGCAGTCTCATCGTGCCAGTGAAGTTATTCGCCGGATAAGACGGTTTGTGAAAAAACCCGCCATTGGCAAGGAAGTGCTGTCGCTGTTTTCTCTGCTTGAGGAGACTCGCCAGTTTGCCGAAGTGGACGCCCGCAACAACGATGGCGGTGTCGAGGTCTTTGTGGCCGAGGATGTGCCCGACGTCATGGCGGACCCGGTACAGGTGCAGCAGGTGGCACTCAATCTGATTCGCAATGCGCTGGAGTCGACCCGCAGCGCTGGCAGCAGCGCACCGGTGGAAGTCATGGCCGAACGCAGAGGCCCTGAGTGCGTCAGGATCACGGTGACCGACCATGGCAAGGGCGTGACCGAAGAGGACGAGCACAAGCTGTTCCAGCCGTTCTACACCACCAAAGAAGAAGGCATGGGCATTGGGCTGGCGCTGTGTCAGTCGCTGATTCACGCTCAGGGCGGTGATATTGGCTTCGAGCGCCCTGAACACAGTGGCGCACGATTTTTCTTCACTCTCCCAGTAGTTAGCCAGCCCCAACCGGTCTGAACGTTGTTTGCGTGGGGCTGATAAGCTCAATAGCGTAGAAGTGACACTTGACGGATGTGCCCGTCATACAAACAATTTTATGAAAATCGTTGACATCATGGTCGCCCTCTTTATAATGCGCCCTCGTTGTCACCCCGCAGTCTTACGAGTCTGTCAGACAACACAGCGCGGAGCGGTAGTTCAGCTGGTTAGAATACCGGCCTGTCACGCCGGTGGTCGCGGGTTCGAGTCCCGTCCGCTCCGCCATTTTTGCTTTCTGCTCTGATTTTTCCTCCTTCAATTTGCTTACTTCTTCGTAACAGTCATTGTTCTGTCACGGTATTTGTTTATTCTTGATTGAATTACATTATCGGGAGTAAAACCGTGTCTGACTATCAGGAAGATCTTGTTGAGTGCCAGTGGGAAGATTTTGATGACGACGAAGGCCTTGACGATGGCATAGAGATGTAAGCTGCCTGCGATCCTCCAACGTTCGTCCCCAGCCGTTTTCTGTGCTCTCCCGGATATAATCCAGAGCCAGCTCCCTTCGAGTGTCATCAACCAATTGCCGGAAGCCCGTGCCTTCAGAAGCCAACTGCCGCTGCTGGGTCCAGGTGGCAGTACCGAATCCACCACAAAATAATTAAAGAATATAAAATGTTATTTCAGGATATTGAGCGATGCAAGCTAGAAGACTAACTTAGAGCGACGCTTTAATACAGAAATAGCGCATCCTGAGGAGAGCCGTTATGACCAACACGACAGTCACTGAGCCCACGCCTGGCCTCAAACTTTATCCAAACCTGCTTGAGCCTCTGGATCTGGGTTTCACCAAATTGCGTAATCGCACGCTGATGGGCTCCATGCATACCGGGCTGGAAGAAGCCAAAGACGGTTTTAACCGGCTGGCCGTTTTCTATGCCGAGCGGGCTCGCGGTGGCGCGGGGCTGATTGTGACCGGTGGTATAGGCCCCAATGAAGAAGGGGCAGTCTTTCAACATGCGGCCAAAATGAGCACGGAGGAAGAATCCGACAAGCATAAGGTCATCACCGAGGCTGTTCATGAGGCTGACGGCAAGATCTGTATGCAGATACTCCATGCCGGACGCTACGCCTACCATCCGGCATTGGTGGCGCCTTCGGCGGTACAGGCCCCAATCAATCCCTTCACGCCGAATGAGCTTGATGAGGCCGGTATCGAGAGGCAGATCCAGGCCTATGTCGATTGTGCCGCACTGGCCCAGCGGGCGGGTTATGACGGCGTTGAGGTGATGGGATCGGAGGGGTATTTCATCAACCAGTTCATCGTTGCCCACACCAACCACCGGACCGACGCCTGGGGTGGCAGTTACGAAAACCGTATTCGCTTGCCGATCGAAATTGTTCGTCGTGTTCGGGAACGGGTGGGCTCTGACTTCATCATCATTTACCGGCTGTCGATGCTGGATCTGATCGAAGAGGGCAGTACCTGGGATGAGGTTGTGGTGCTGGGGAAGGCGATCGAAAAGGCCGGTGCGACCATCATTAACACCGGTATTGGCTGGCACGAGGCCCGGGTGCCCACCATTGCAACCTCAGTGCCGCGCGGCGCCTTTTCCAAGGTGACAGCCCGGCTTAAGGACGAAGTCAGCATTCCGTTGGTCACCACCAACCGGATCAACATGCCCGAAGTAGCGGAAAAAATCCTCGCGGAAGGGGATGCGGACATGGTTTCCATGGCGCGGCCTTTCCTGGCGGATGCGGACCTGGTCAACAAGGCAGCAGCTAACAAGTCAAACGAAATCAACACCTGCATCGGATGCAACCAGGCGTGCCTTGACCACACGTTCAGCGGCAAACTGACCTCCTGTCTGGTGAACCCGCGCGCCTGTCATGAAACCGAGCTGACCTATGTCAAAACGGACTCGCCGAAATCCTTTGCGGTAGTAGGTGCCGGCCCTGCCGGACTGGCTTTTGCAACGGTTGCCGCTGAACGCGGTCACCGGGTGGCCCTGTTCGATGCCGGTTCGGAAATTGGCGGGCAGTTCAATATCGCCAAACAGATTCCCGGCAAGGAAGAGTTCTACGAAACACTGCGTTATTACCGGGTCATGCTGGATAAACACGGGGTGGATGTCCGTCTCAATACCCGCGTAGGTGTGGAAGAGCTCAAAGCGGGTGGTTTTGATGAAGTGGTGCTGGCCACAGGTGTCGCGCCCCGGACACCGGATATTGAAGGCATTGACCATCCCAAGGTTATGAGCTATCTGGACGCGATTCTCGGGCGCAAGCCAGTCGGACAGCGGGTTGCCGTTATCGGTGCCGGGGGCATCGGTTTCGATGTCTCCGAGTTTATCGTGCACAAAGGCAAATCACCGGCTCTGAACACCAGCGACTTCATGCGGGAATGGGGGGTTGATCTTACCGTCGAGCATCGGGGTGGGGTTCAGGGCATGAGGCCGGAGCTGCCCGAGCCTGCACGGGAGGTTTATCTGTTGCAGCGTAAATCTTCCAAGGTGGGTAAGAATCTGGGTAAAACCACGGGCTGGATTCACAGGACGTCGCTCAAGCACCGTCAGGTGAAAATGGTTCCGGGTGTGACTTATCGACGCATCGATGACGAAGGCCTGCACGTTACTATTACCCCCAAGGGGGCTGAACATGGTGAAGATAAGATACTGCCGGTGGATAGCATCATTATCTGCGCGGGCCAGGAACCCCTCCGCGAACTCCAGCAGGGTCTGGAAGCAGCGGGATTGCCGGTTCACTTGATTGGCGGTGCGGATGTGGCCGCAGAGCTGGATGCCAAGAGAGCCATCAATCAGGGCAGTCGATTGGCATCAGAGCGTTGACCCCCCCCATGTTCACAAATCTTTTCAGTTTTCATCCTGCCTGTTTATGTGACAGTGGTTACAATAAGATTAGCAGGTACCGGGTGTGGATCAGCAGAGCGGGGGTCATCGATGTTTTCGGTCGATCAGTCAACTGACGGTTATTCGGCAGTCTTTCTTATGGAAGGAGCCCAGGTTGCACGCCAGATGCGCGCCTCCGAATTTGGAGCTTTTCTGGACGGCTATGTGGGTTTGTCGGACCTTGCAGACACGGACGCACGGGCTGTGTATGTACTCATGGGTAAAGATCTGCTGATCCGCTCTCTGGTATTTTTCCACATCTATTTTGATGAAGAGGGTCGGGCCGACAGCCACTGGAACCTCCCGGTTGAACAGCTCGCATTAAAAGGCGCGAAAGGCCCGGATCTCGGTGCCGGCCCGATAAGGCTGGTTTGTCGCAGCCAATGTCCCGCGTCGGCCTCCTCGGATGAGCTCTGGGATCCGGACATGACACCGGGCAGCAATCACTTTCAGGCCGTCAGGAAAGCCGCAACGGCCAATGCGCTGAAATTTCAGAAGGTTGAGACGGCGGAAGTGGAGGAAAATATCCCCATTCTCCGCTCGGAACTCATAAAGCCGGCCACCGCAACGGAAGATCCGGAAGCCGGATTGCAGCGCACCCGCCTGGCAAGAATGATCCGCGAACAGCGGTTGCGCATTAAAACCCTTCAAAGTGTTCATCGTGATGCATTGACTGCTTTGCAACGGGAAAACCACAACCTGCGCCATCGCGAACCACCCGATGAGTCCCTGATGAAGCAGCTGCATGAACAGAGCGTGTTTCTGGTGGCCTACCACGCGGGCGTCGGCCATATCACGCTGCCATTCGACGACATTGAACGATATTTTGAGAGTCCGATAGCCTACGCTGCCCAGAAATGTGGGCTTGACGAGCCCGCCTACCAGGAATGGTTTGCCCATTATGAAAAGCCGGTCTGCCTGCACAAGCTGAACAATAACAAGCCTTGCGGACAGCCCCTGTTGCGGGTGAGTGAGCCATACGAGTTCGTTCCGGGCCAGGGTGATCGCTGCGAAGAGCATCGGGTAACGGCTACACAAACGGTTTAACCAACCCTCCGTTTACTTCGCGGGTGGAGTGGGCCATATCTCCGGTATTACGAAATAACGCCCTGCTTCCTCGTACCCCTGCTTGTCTGCCCTGGCTTCAAGCTTTGCAAACAGGCGCGGCCGGTTGGTTTTTACAACGGCATTCAGCGCTTCTGTCGCGAGGTCAGCGTCCGGAGCGTCGCGGGTTTGATAGGGCCCCAGCCAGTGTGGTTTTTGCAAAGGAGCCCAGCCGGAGATATCAACACGCGTCAGGTCGCTGTGACGGATCCAATAGCCCCGCTCATGCTGGGTGTGGGCCCAGCTTGGAGCGCTCGCTTGGGGACCAAATGCCGGATAAAACAGGTTGCCGGGCAACGCCATCGCCGGAGTGATCGGGCCGTCGAGCTGATGGGTGCCGAGCATTACCCGCGTCTCCTTACGTTCCGTCATCCGACATTGATGGTCTATCATGCGCCGGGTTTTGAGATCCAGTCGGTCATGAGAATTAGGCCCGAACCAGATCGTTTCACCGCCATCGACATAACCGAGATAAAACTTCACTGCGACCTCGATATGCTCTAATTGCCGGCTTGACGGGTTGCGCACGACAAAGTCCAATTCGCCCAGGGTACGACCGGCGCTGTCCCTGACCGGTGTATTGCGTAACAATACCGGCCACTCCAGAATAGATGCCAGAGCGTAGTGGTAGAGGCACTCGAAATAGTGACCTAAACGCTGGGACTGGCCGTTTTCGAGGTGCGTTAATAAGGGCTTCGGGTCGCGATCAAGTGCCAGAAGGCGTTCCAGAGTGTCGTCGGGCAGATGGTCGGCGATGGAAAACCCCGGGCCGATATTCACCAGAGAGGGCGCGCCGCACAGCCACGCCAGATGCCGGACTGCCGGTGTGTACCAGAATCGTTGGCACTGGGATTTCAGCGCATCGCCGTTTTCAGATTCATCGTGCAGAAACATCTATAACGCCTTTTCTTTTAGCGATCTTTTTCAGAAGTACCCCGTAATTCGTTAAGATGCGACCATAACGCATATGAAAGTCTTAATTTACAGGAGTTCCCGTGGATCAATTCAGGAATATTGGCGTGATTGGCCGAATGGGCAGCGTTAAGGTGGTTGAATCCTTGCGTCAGCTCCGGAACTATCTGGTCAACGAGAACTACCACGTCATCTTGGAATCCGATACCGCAGCCATGTTGCCGGGGCATGGTTTGCAGGTTGCCAGCAAGAAACTGCTGGGCGAAATCTGTGACCTGGTGATCGTGGTTGGCGGTGACGGCAGTTTACTGGGGGCGGCCAGGGAACTTGCCAAGTCAAAAATACCGCTACTGGGTGTTAACCGCGGACGCCTCGGGTTCCTGGCCGACGTGTCGCCCCAGGACATGGAAGAGCGCCTGGGCAAAATTTTGCAGGGTGAATATCTTGAAGAGCACCGTTTCCTGCTCGATGCTTATGTCGAACGCAATGGCCAGCCTCTTGGGTTCGGCAGCGCCCTGAATGAGGTGGTATTGCACCCCGGCAAATCGACCAGGATGATCGGTTTCGATCTCTATGTGGACGGCCACTTTGTCTATAGCCAGCGTTCTGACGGGCTGATTGTCTCAACACCTACGGGTTCGACCGCATATTCATTGTCCGCCGGGGGGCCCATTATGCACCCGAAACTGGACGCTATCGTACTGGTTCCCATGTTTCCGCATACCCTGAGCAGCCGTCCCATTGTGGTGGATGGCAAAAGCGAGATAAAACTGGTCATCGGGGAAACCAACGAAACTTACCCCCAGATAAGCTTCGACGGGCAGACCGCCATTTCCTGCGCGCCTGGTGACGTCATCCGTATCACCAAGAAGCCGTTCAAGATTCGTCTGATTCATCCAACGGATCACAATTTTTACGCCACCTGCCGCGAAAAACTTGGCTGGGCCAGTGAAATAGCAGCGAGCTAACGATGGTTGTTCATAAATCAGTGTCCCGTGGTTTTGACATAATTGGCGACATTCATGGCTGTGCCAACACGCTTGCGCGACTGCTTGACCAGATGGGATACCGTAAGGTCAACGGTATTTATCAGCACTCCCGGCGCCAGGCCGTGTTTATTGGAGACATCATTGACCGCGGCCCGCGGATCCGTGAGGCGCTGCATATGGTGCGGGATATGGTAGACCGTGGTTCCGCCCAGATCGTCATGGGTAACCATGAATACAACGCTCTCGGGTATTGCACTCTTGCCCGACCGGGTAGCGGTCGCAAATGGCTGCGCGAGCACAACGCCAGGCATGACCGGCTGATCAAGGAAACCCTCGATCAGTTTGAGCATTATCCCCATGAATGGAATGAATTCCTGGAATGGTTCTACACCATTCCGCTGTTTCTGGAAGAAGAGGATTTCCGTGCCGTACATGCCTGCTGGGATAGAAATCTGATCGAGAAATTCAAGCAGATTCAGGGCGGCAACTGTATTGATGAAGATTTCCTGCATGCTTCTTCTGCCATTGAGTCCTTTGCTGGTCAGGTAATGGACAACCTTCTTCGGGGCACTGACTTGCGGTTGCCAGAGGAGTTGTCGATTACGGGTAGCGATGGCTATACCCGTGAGTTTTTCCGTACCCGGTTCTGGGCGGACAACCCTCAGACTTATGCAGATGTGGTGTTTCAGCCAGATCCGTTACCCCCTGAAATCGCCCAACGTCCGCTGAGTACCGCGGAGAATAAACAGCTGCTCAGTTATCCCGAGTCCGAGCCACCGGTGTTTGTGGGCCATTACTGGATGGAAGGTGAGCCGTCGCCGTTGAAGTCTAATGTGGCCTGCATTGATTTCAGCGCCGTAAAGTATGGCAAGTTGGTGGCGTACCGTATGGACAGCGAGAAAGTGCTGTCGAAAAACAAATTTGTTTCGGTGGATGTGGAGCGGCCAGAACAGGCTGGCACCCTCCAGTCGGAAGACAGCGTGGCGAGGTAACCGGGTGTATCGGGTAAAACAGATCGAGACCAGTATAGATTTATCTGGCTTTAACTTGTGGCTCAAACAGAATCATATAGTGCACCGGATCACTGAAGAAGGGGGGCAGCAGGTTCTCTGGCTGGAGGATTCTGACGAAGCGGAACCCGTTCTGGCCGCGTTGGACCAGTTTATGTCACGGCCAGAGCTGCGGTCCGAGGTGAATGCTGTCAGCCGCTCTCCCGTCCACGTGGCGGGTCGCTGGCAACCTTCGCCAAAGCATGCGCCGCTGGTTCTTTCGGCTATCGTGTTGGCCGTGATCATGGCTTGGATCACAGGGCTTGGGCAAAGCCAGCTGACCGCGTGGCTGATGTTCGTGGACCCCAGGGAATACGGCTGGGGCAGCTTCGACCTCCGGATGACAGCTTTTCTGGAAACCCTGACGTCTGGTCAGGTCTGGCGCCTGGTGAGCCCGGATTTCCTGCATTTCAGCTGGCCTCATGTGATTTTCAACTCGGTTATGCTGTGGTTTCTGGGAAGTCAGGTTGAGTGGTTTGATGGTAAAGGGCGTCTGATAGCGCTTTTCCTGGTGACGAGCCTGGCTTCAAACGGTCTTCAGTATATGATCTCCGGGCCACTGTTCGGAGGACTGTCGGGAGTCGTATACGGGGTGCTGGGATATTGCTGGCTCAGCCAGCAGCGAGTGCCGAGGTTCCAGTTCCCGCCCGCTTTGGTCATATTCGCAGTGGTATGGATGTTGGTTGGCTTTACGCCATTGCCGGAGTGGCTAGGTATCGGCCGGATGGCGAACGAGGCTCACCTGGGTGGTTTTCTGGCCGGTCTTTTGATGGCGGTGATTATGCCTTTATCAAAAAAAACCCCGCCAGAGGGCGGGGTATAAAAAGAGCATGAAGCTCCTGATGAGAGAGACCAAATGCAAACGACCTTTGCGACTTGGTTTAATAATGATAATCGTTATCATTTAGATCTGTCAACCTCTTTTGGAGAGAAACTTGATGACTTACGATGAATTAATAGAGCGGCTGGACCCGGCGGTTTATCAGAGTCTGAAACAGGCGATAGAGTTGGGTAAATGGCCAGATGGCCGAACGATTTCGCCGGACCAGCGCGCCATCTGTATGGAAGCGGTGTTGCATTATGAAGGCTTACGTAACATTCCGGAGCAGGAGCGCGTAGGGTACCTTGATCGGAAAAAAGCCGACGGCGACGCCTGTGGCCCGGATGATGGCACTTCGCCCCTTCGTATTCTGAACTGAGGTAATCGTTTGACTGCTGTGATTGACGTTTCCGGTCGTCTGACCAAAATGCCTGCCGAAGCCGGGTTGCCGGTAATCTATAACCTCAAGGTCGGTGATACCAGGCTGCCACTTAATGAGTTGATTGGCCGCTCGATTCAGATCGATTTCGAGGGCACGATCCGGTGTATTCATTGTGACAGAAGTACCAGCAAGAGCTTCAGCCAGGGTTACTGTTATCCCTGCTTCCGGAAACTGGCTGCCTGCGACACCTGTATAATGAGTCCCGAGAAATGTCACTATCACCTGGGCACCTGCCGCGAGCCCGAATGGGGTGAAACCCATTGTATGGTTGATCACGTGGTGTATCTCGCGAACTCATCAGGCCTGAAAGTCGGCATTACCCGTGGCACACAGATTCCAACGCGTTGGATTGATCAGGGCGCGGTATCGGCCATTCCGATGTTACATGTGGCTACCCGTCAACTCGCTGGACTGGTAGAGGTCGTTTGCAAACAGCATGTGGCTGATCGTACTAACTGGCGCGCCATGCTCAAAGGCGATGTGCCGGAGGTTCACCTCGCCGAGGAGCGAACGGCGTTGTTGGCCCGGATTCAACCCGAGCTGGCTGAGTTTCGTAAAGCATACGGCGACCATGCCCTGCGGGAAGCAACGGATGAGGCCCTGGACCTGAGCTACCCGGTTGAGGTCTGGCCCGAGAAGGTCAAGACCCATAATCTGGACAAAACGCCGACGGTGCATGGTGTCTTGCAGGGGATCAAGGGCCAGTACCTGATGCTGGACACAGGTGTTCTCAATATCCGCAAGTACACGGCGTATCATATTCGTTTGCAGGTTTATCCCCGCGCGGAATAACCCTGACCTTAATTTCCGGTGCGTCATACCCGCACCCATATTGGAGACACGACATGCGTACCCAAGAGCACCGCACCATTTACCTCAACGAATACCGGGTCCCGGTGTTTCTCGTGGACCATGTTGATCTCCGGTTTGAGCTGTTCGAGGAGGGCGCCAGAGTCCACAGTACGATGAAGCTCCGGCGCAACCCTGACTCCGAAGACCGTGATGCCAGACTGGAGCTGGAGGGTGACAGCCTGACGCTGGAAACGATCTCCCTCAATGGCCAGACCCTGGCCAACGGTGACTATGAGGATCAGGGCGACAAGCTGATTGTGCGTGAGGTGTCGGATGAATTCAGCCTGACCATCGTTACCTGGATAGAGCCTCAGAATAATACCCGGCTTGAGGGTTTGTATAAGTCTTCGGGTATGTTCTGTACCCAGTGTGAGGCTCAGGGCTT